>NZ_JAJDMK010000138.1:0-2544 GCF_020593575.1 Holdemanella sp. DFI.5.55 | reverse complement strand
ATTTGATCTAAAACGTATTATTTTCGTTGAATTAGATACGATTTAGCATTCTAAAAGAACACAAAATCATCCTTTTACACAATATTAGTACCATCTCAACTGATTTTAAAAAGCAGTTAGCCTAAAATTGACCAATTGCCATATTTATTGTTCTTGTGAAGTTCTAGAATCTACACTAGCTCTAATTTCATTCATTTCCGGTTGAATAGCTTCATATTCTTTCTTGAACTCATCATTCTGCAACTGTTTAGCAAGCATATTGTCAAATGTTTTCATTTTAGGATTATCTTCTATGGTTTCATTCCTTTTATTTAATTCTATATTTTGTCCCTTTCCCTTTACCTTCAATAGTGATTACACCTTTTTGTTCCATATCTTTTAATAACTTTGTTGTTTTGGATTTACCAAATGATATATATGGTGCAATTTCACTCATTGATTTCAGCATATTTTTACTTAAAAGTTTATATACTACTTTTTCATCTTCCGTTAAATTCGCATTCTCTTCATATATTGGAAGAACAATTTGAGTCGCATTTTCTGATACTTCAAAACTTGGTTTTACCGATGCTTCAGAATAGATTTGTTTGATTCTTGTAATACCTGTTCCAAATATTTCTACAAACCCCAATCTGTAAAATACATTTGCAAGATTTCTGTTTCTTAAAACCGAAAGTTTTCCTGATAAATATTCATCCTCTGTGATTCCAGATGGTAATCCGCCTGGAGATACAACTTCTATTCTATCATCAAACATAGATACTCTAATTTGTGAATCCACATCCCATACTCGATGAATCAAAGCATTCGCAATAGCTTCTCTAAATGAAGCTTCAGGTATCTTTTCCACCCGCTTTCGATCAGCTCCTTGAATTACTTCATATTGATAATAATCTCTAAATACACTAAGAGCTTTTTCATATATATCCAGGACGGATGTATTTTCAAAAGTAATCCTCTTTTGTATAATGCTGATGTCTTCTCCAAACTTTACTATATCAAGTCCAGGAAAATGATTCTTATCCGCCAATAGACCAGCTGCATTATTAAAGCCATTCACATCATCATATAGGTTCAATGTTTTTAATGTGTCTTTATTAAAAGTTTCAATCTGAATGTTTTCTTTTAGCTTACTTTGCAAAATTTTAAAAGACAACTCTTGATCTTTACAAGGTAATTCTTCAAATCGAATATTCTTTCCTTCTAAGACAAGTCTTGAAAACTCTAGTGTATCTACTTCTATTGTTGCAGTATCATTTCGTTTATATGCTTTTGATTTATACAAATACGGTTTCTGAAGACCACTCTTTACACTTAATTTTATCGTTTTCTCATTATTTTGGATTTCTAAAGTATAGTTTGGCTGAGGCGAAATACTATCATTGATTTTATTTTCAATATCTAAACAAGCTTGTTTAACATCTGACAAACCTTTTATATTTCCATCATCATCCACACCAAAAAGAATTTCTCCACCATCATAATTTGAAAAGGCACTCACTGTTTTTAGAAAAGTATTTGTAACTGTTTCTTTAAATTCTAATATTCTTGTTTCTCGCATAAAGACTCCCTTCCACTCTTTTTTTAATTATATTATATGTATAATCATTCATAAAATCATTCATATTATTTTACGGATGATTTTACGCGTGATTTTGATCGTATTTTTTTCTTTTTGTCCGTTTTTTTAACTGAAATCAATACATAGATATTGTAAAAGACTTTTATAATTCTTTTTTTAATGAATTGATTTTTTGCAATCACGATTCTTAAACCAGCTTTTACAATACTATGAATCCGTGTTAAACCATTAACAACAATCCAAGTATAGAAACACAATTTAAATTTTCTCTAATTTGATTTGTTGATGAAGTTATTCAAAAGGTGCATTTAAGGTGTACGAATCCTCTTAATTTCTTTTAATATTCTTTATATAAAGCAATTTATAAAAATTAGAATATGTTCCCATGGCAGATAAAAAGCACTTTCTTCATAGTCAAAAACCTCACTTTTATATAATTTATCATATTAAAGTTGAAAACTCCATCTAGCAAAAACATCATTTGCATAAACTTTCCTTTATCGGTATAATACAGATACAGGAAGGCTACTGGATGCAGTGGTCACTCTGAATTTACAATGTCAAAAGACACTAGTAATCCATTGTGGTGATGTGAACTAGTGTCTTTTACATTTTTCTATAATAATTAATGTGATTTTTAGTATTTCTTCTATAGCCATTAGTCAAAGGCAGCATCAATGTATAGATAAATATACATAAAACACGTCTTCCTGAAATAAATTGAAGGATCTGCCGAGAACTCAAGCAGATTTCTTTATTAAATTCAGAGGGTTCACCGTTACTACATCCAGTAGCACTTCTAATTATAAAACTTCAATGTGAAAGCATTGTGAATTACATTCAATAGTTCCTATTTGATCTAAAACGTATTATTTTCGTTGAATTAGATACGATTTAGCATTCTAAAAGAACACAAAATCATCCTTTTACACAATATTAGTACCATCTCAACTGATTTTAAA
>NZ_JAJDMK010000137.1:0-2587 GCF_020593575.1 Holdemanella sp. DFI.5.55 | reverse complement strand
ATTTCTCTGGTACTTCTATTTTAGCCGAATTAGGAGATATTGGCAATTATTCCAAACCTTCTCAGATCATTAAATTTGCAGGAGTAGCACCCTATCACTATGAATCGAGTCAATTTACCGCCCAACATACTGCCATAACCAAGAAGGGATCCAAATATCTTAGAAAGACTTTGTATCAAATCATATTGTCTGTAATCAACTTTAATCCTGTATTCAAGGAACACTATCAATTGAAAATATCTCAAGGTAAAGGACTCCGTTTTACTCAAGGTCATTGTATAAGAAAGCTGCTTAGAATCATTTATCATTTACTAGAAACAGGACAATCGTTTGATCCTGCATTATTAAGATAAGACAAATGCATCTGAACTTTTAAAAAATCACATTTTAAAAGTTTTTTCGTCATGCCTAAATTTAATCCAATATTCACAATTTCAAAGATCAATTTAAAGCTAACTAAAAAATCCAGTTGTTTTATATTTTCAAACTATTTTATAAAAAGCAACTTGAATTTTATATAGTTAGCTTTCTATTTTTTTGGATATCCACGATTTAATTAATACACATAAGGAAAAGAAACGTTAAAAAAATCGAATAACCGTCAATTGATTTCGATTATTCGATAAATAAAATGATTTTCATATCTTTTGAATCCATAATTTTTGTTCCATGATACTTATTCAAAATGATATTCAATATAGTTTTATTTGAAGAAGTCATATTCTTAATATCCAAAGGATATTGAGTATGTAGAATAAGCTCTTTCTCCTTTAGATTCATATGAAACATGAAAGACTCATTTTCTTTAACTAAGCTATTGTCTAATACACATGTGAGTAGCGTTGTTAAGTCCTGTGTATCCATAGAATCGATTCGTTTAGGAACATGTATCTGTATATCATAATTCAATTTGTGTTCTTGAATAAAGTTTTGTAGGATCACATCCACATATGGATTTATACATATAGAATTGGGATACAACTTCCCATATTTTACTAACTCGTTATTTATTTCACTTTCCAATTCTTCATATCTTTTGTTTTGAGATAAATGCTTTATATCATCCAAAGAATTTCGCATATCATGAATCAACTCCTTGATTCCCGTCTGTTCTTGAATCATTTTTTCTGTATAATGACTGGACAATTCAATAAAATTCCGATACATCTCAATCTCTAATTTTGAGCGTATTCTAGAAAAAAAGATAATGAGTACACTTAATAAAACAAGCACAGATATGGTAAACACAAACACATAGATTTGACTGTTCTTTATAAAATACATATATGTAAATTCTGTTTTCGAAAGTAGATCTGTCATCAACAACATATAAAGATAGCTAAATATAAATAGAATTATAGAAATACTGTATTGCATATTCTCACTAAATTCTAAACTTTCATATTTAAAGATTTGATAAAAGATTGCACATCCGCCGGTTGTGAGCATTGTTGAAAATGCATAATATTCTATAGTTAAAGAACGGAATAGAAGGATATTCATTGTTTGAAATAAGACAACAATCAAATTTGAAATGACAGATTCTAATATATGATATTCTTTTGTAGAAACATTCAAACATAGAATGGGAATCAACAATTGTAGAAATATAGATAGCCAGTTTATATGTATATATTCACTGGTCAAAAATACACATAAACCATTTAATAAGAATGAAAGAATGCATTTTGGATATAGTGAATTCTTCGTTATTTTTAAATAGAAACATTGTTTGCAAACATAATACATACTGTTCATTAGAATATTCATATGCTTGTCCTAATCTGAATATAGTGTTCTTTTACCTTTTTCCATCTTCGAACACTCACAGAAATAATCGTACCATTTAACATAATGATTTTATGATTGTTTACATCCAAATAATCGACTTTAGAAAAGTTAATAAGCACATTATTATTTACGCGGATAAAAGAATCCGATAACTGAGCCTCTATCTCTTTTAATGTTTCATTCACTAAAGATAATTTCGTTCCATCTTTCAATAAGACGAAGACGCCATTTTCAATTTGAAAATACAGAATATCATCCCTATACACATACCTTGTCTCATACGGTAAATTCAGTGCAATCTTCTCTAATTGATGAATACGTTGTTCTACTTGATTTACCTTTTCAACTAAAGCATCTTCAATTCTTTCTTTTGTTATAAATCCTAAAACATTTGTATCGAATGTATCAGCCATAGCTTCACTATGACTACTTACATATACGATAAAGCGTTGTTTATCTGGATGTTTTTTTATAAATTCTATGCCATTTTGACTTCCTAATTCAATATCTAGCAACAATAAATCAAAATAGAAATTGGATTCCATATATTCTTCAACTGCACTAAAGAAACAAAGTCTATGACTTAAATCTAATAGATTTCGTATTCTTTTTTGTTGAATCAAACTATCTTCTAATACTGCAATTCTCATAGATCAATTATAATGGGTAATGCAGTAAATGACAAAATTTAATCTTTAAGATGAATAATCTTTTGTGAGTACCCATCTGACAACCCTAGGTATTTTCCAAGCCTCTAGCCGTGGCATATTGGTCCATTGAATCACGAATCATCTTT
>NZ_JAJDMK010000136.1:0-2591 GCF_020593575.1 Holdemanella sp. DFI.5.55 | reverse complement strand
TCATTATTTGGTGTTATATTCGAACATCCACAAACCAAGAATACACTTAGCAATGCCGCTGCATGCTTCTTCATAGGTCCACCTCCTTTTTTATATGAATATTTTTGTTATTCAACATTTTTAATTTGCTTGATTGTTTTAGTATCTATGCTATAAATTACATCTGCAAATTCTTTGTGTTCATTCGAATGACTGGTATATATTAAATAATGATTCTCTTTTTTGATAAAATCATTCAGGTAATTTTGCATGATTTGTTTAGCTTGTTTATCTAAAGCATCAAAAGGCTCATCTAATATTAGAATATTTGGACTTTCCATTATTGCTTGAATAATCCTAAGCTTTTGCTTCATACCTAAAGAATAATACTTATATTTTTTATTAATATCTTCCTCTAATCCGAATAATTCACAAAATTGATAAATTTCATTTTTTGTCACTATCTTTTTTATTCTAGCGATTTCCAATAAATTATCCATTCCAGATAAATTGTTAAAAAAATCTGGTGAATTTATACAGATCCCTGCATTTTGTATAAAGTCATAGTCCTGTCCAATAATATAATCATCTACCGTAACTATACCCGTATCTGGTTTACTAAATCCGCATATAAGCTTTAATAAAACGCTTTTCCCTGATCCGTTCACTCCTTCAATGAAGTTCCACTTATTGGGCATAAAAGTAATATTTACATCTTCAAAAATTGTTATGCCTTTATAAGATTTTGAAACACCTTTTAAACTAATCATAAATAATCCTCACTTTGATTTATGTAAAATTTTCTGATGAGACAATAGGATAAAACTGACGTCACAATTATTATGCAAAAATATATTCCTTCAAAAACGCTATTTGAACTCATTGTCACTAAATTTGTTTTAGAATAGTTATCAAGAAATGTCATCAATATCAAAAAAAGAAATTGTAGATATACAAAAAACTCTTTCTTGTATAATATCTGAAAAATCGTTCGCAAAAAGATAATCTCAAACAGTAGTGAAAAGAAACGAATAAGATACATATAAATCATAAATAAGTTTGAAACGTCACAATGTTCAACGGCACA
Organism: Holdemanella sp. DFI.5.55; assembly: GCF_020593575.1. Classification (NCBI taxonomy): domain Bacteria; kingdom Bacillati; phylum Bacillota; class Erysipelotrichia; order Erysipelotrichales; family Erysipelotrichaceae; genus Holdemanella; species Holdemanella sp. DFI.5.55. The sequence goes on along the minus strand of NZ_JAJDMK010000136.1, from coordinate 1,525 downwards.
AATGAAACCTATAAAAATACAAATTGAAAACCAAGTAAAGAAGCATTTTTTAGCCAAGTCAATTGTGATACTATTTAAAAATGAAACTTTTGACATTCGATATTGCCAAAAATTATATTCGCTATAGTGAAAATTTTTATTATCTTCTATAATCCATAGTATTACTATTACAAAAAGTATAAAACCAATCATAGAAATCATATTTGGATATATAAACCCATAATCAAAACTATAATTCTTGTCCATTAGTACAATTCGAATGGCACTAAATAAAGAATCCGTTTTCTTTATCGGTGCATACTCTATCATTACCATTTTAAGATTTCTTAAAAACACAGACACTGAAATAAGCGTTAACACAAAAATCAAAAGTAAATACCTACTTAATAGCTTACTAATTCTTTTTAGTTTATTTAGCATAACAATCACACTTCTTACTCTTTAATGTAACAACAATTATGCATATAACATAAATCACAATTGTAAATAACATCAGAAGCAAACTACTGTATCCACTAATTGCACCATTGACCATAATAGCTATAGGATCAACATAAATAAATGCCATATTCCAGGTAATCAAAAATTGAGCAACAAAACTAACACCGTAATAAAAAACTAAAGGCAATATAACAATATCAACCTTTCTCTTGAACGTATATGCAATCGTAGTCCCTAAAAACGCATATACATAAGGAACAAAGAAAAAACGAATTGTTCCTTCCATCAAGTAATACCACCTTTGATGATCTATATATAGATTCTTTCCAAAAACATCAGATAAAAAATATTTTGTTAATTCGCCTGAATTGGCTGGATTAATAACAATTCCAACAAATAGCCATAAAATTAAATAGGATAAATAAATTGAAAGAGCACATCTTAAACATTCCTTATTCATTTCACTCAATGTAAAACGAACATAATCTTTCTTTCTATACGCATTTAAAGAAAATACTGTATCTAAATATGTACGAAAGTTTAACCCAGAAAACAAGCATAACAATGGAACAAGATAACCATACGCCATTGTTCCATGATCTATAAAATACGCAAAATTTCCTTTTACAGAATCAAAATAATGTATCGTTAATGACACTAATCCATTAACTTCTTCACAACTTCCACCATAAGCAACACACGCTTCTCTATAAGCCTGCAAATATTGTTCTTTACCTAAAAAATATTTTGACAACACCATAAAATATGTAGTCCCTTGATAAATCAAGAAAAACAAAGAGATAATCACACAAACACCACATAATATAAAATATCTTTTTTTCATGAAATATAATCCATATTTACTTTTATAGCCGTAAACAATTATCCTTTCTTTTGAAACTAAAATTATTATTTATCATCTGCACCTATAATGTTATATATAATCATAAAATTCTATTTTCATTGAATGTTTGAACCACTTGAACTTGTATTATCTTGTAGTCTTAGAAGATTATTAACTTGTGATCCTACTTTGCATCTGGATATGTGTCTTCAAATTTATCGGCATATCGATTGTGCTTTT
>NZ_JAJDMK010000135.1:0-2627 GCF_020593575.1 Holdemanella sp. DFI.5.55 | reverse complement strand
TAGGATCAAAGCCAGTAATATACAACCAATAATCATTACTTTCTTTTTCATAGGCTTATCCTCACAAAAGCGTTATAAGACTATGTAGAACAACTCCAACTACAATACCGATTCCAAAAATCTTCTTCTTATCATTCATGAGCATTACCATACTTCCTTTTCAACCATGGATAGATAATCAATATACAAACACTTATAATACCTGCAAGTACATATTGTTCGATTGGTTGTTTATGAAATCCTAACAATCTTCTTAAAAGTTGAAACAACCAATAACCACACACTAGCAATTCCTTCCAGGAAATAGATTCCTGCTTTTCTTTTGGCGTAGCATCTGACAAGTCTTCATCTAAATATATTTGAAGTCGATTCTTTTTCATATTCTCACCTATTTTTCTGGGTATCCAAACAAGTACTAGTATCCGTCCTTATATCTTTACAAAATCTCTTAGCGTTAAATACACTTCAGCTTTTGTTGATTGTGGATAAGGTAGTACAAATAGAATTCCACAACAAATCAAGCCTAGAATGATCCATCCTAGAAAAGAAAAATCTAAGATGAATAGATCAGACTTTGGTCAGGTAGTCATTTGTTTAGATACAGTACCTTTTAGAAACCAGGATTGGATGTAAATAAATCCATAAGACACTTCTATTCGCCCAATAATATTTGTTCTTGGAAATTATGTCCGTTACAAATAATTCCGTTTATTTTAGTTCTTCTCATTATTGTCTGTTGTCACAATCTCTTCCTGCCATTTTTTGTAGTTGTAGAAAGCTTGGATAAACAAAATAATACTTAATATAACTGCTATTATACAAGTCCAACGAAGTGAACGAAATTCACAATAAAACCCAAACATGATAGCTATATCTATTGGAATTATCCATAATGTTCTAATAAACTTTCTTCTATAACTTAATCTCCCGTACCACATCATTATCCCCTTATCAACTTTTTCACTCATTTCCCATTTTCTCAACACCAGTAAATGAATGAAATTAATCGTAAAAAGAGTAGCTATTACAAATACAAATCTCATTTTCATCCAGTCGTATACCCCCTAATCACTTTAGAAATCAGTTACACACTCATCCTTCTTTACAGATTCTTTTAGGTTTAAATACACTTCAGCATTTGTGGCTTCTGGATATGGCAACACAAATAGAATACCAATTCCACAACAAATCAAACCTAGAATGATCCATCCTAAAAATGATAAATCTAAGACAAATAAATCCATCTTTTGTCCAGTCGTCATTTGTTTGGATAATGAGAAAGCTTCATCTGTAGTAATATTAGGATTTTCTGCCAATAGATATGGAATCATAGAATATTCATAAGCCTTAATAAATCCAGGCACTATGAATAGGAATAGCCATAGTAATATTTTTAAATTCATCAAAAACATGATTTTTACTACATTTAAATAATCGCCTTTAAAACCACTAAAGATTTCACCAAGCTCAGGATTTACATCATGGTTCTTAATAAAATATCTACTTTTTCCAACTACAATGACATTACCAATGAAGATAGAAAATAATAATCCTACAATAGATCCCATTGATAAAAAAGAGAGGATTGAAGAAAACATACTTGGCAATACAACATCAGGTACAAAATCTTGTACTGTTTGAATAACAGTCACATAATCAGCACTCAATATTCCTGCAATCAGCGTAACCACAAACATCTTCCAATAGTTTCGTTTCATGATTTGTTTGGCTTGTTCTTTAACTTGTTGTCGATTCCACATATTATTTCACCTTACTTTCTTTATACTTAATATCGATTCTTCAATTTTTTCGTTACATCCTATGTCTCGAATACAACAATTTTAAGATTGCAATCTTTTTTCCAATTTTTTTAATATATCATTTGCTTCTTTAACATCATTTAAATACTTATCACTATTAAATAACACTTTTTCCTTGGAAACATATATTGGTAATACACTATTATCTTTTAAAACAACTTTAATACCAACATACATCATTGGTTCTACTGCACCCGCCATAAATGTAGCTCCACCTAATATTGTATGTGTAAATGGTTTCGTTTTACCTTTAAAAATTGCATCTTCGTTTTGAATAGAACACTTTTGAATCTCTTCATATAAACAGCTTGCACCACCAATGATTTCTAATCTTTTTTCTTCATCATGAAATTTCACACACATTTTTAATCATCTCCTCTATCTTTTTTGCGATCTTACGATCTTGTATGTACTGATCTGTATTGACCATTGTCTTTTCTTTCGACACATAAACAGCTAATACAGTTTCATTCTTTAAAACAATTTTTACTCCAACATACAAATATGGATTCTGAAATAAGCCAGATGGTAATGGTCCACCTGGAAGTACAGCTGTAAATGGAATTCCTTTTCCCTTATATTTTGCCTTTTCATTTAAAACAGATACTCTTGTCACATCATCATAAGAGTATTTTCCTTGTGTTCCAGTAAGAATCTCAAATTGTTTACAAGAATCATCAAATTTGACATAATCATTTAAATTCATAAGTTTGGCCTCCTTACCATTTTCAATTCTTCAAATACGCACTTATACTTCTTCCATATATTTTGCCTTAAACGCAATACAACTTATCTCTTTTCCAAACA
>NZ_JAJDMK010000134.1:0-2710 GCF_020593575.1 Holdemanella sp. DFI.5.55 | reverse complement strand
GTGACCTGCCGGTTAACAGCCGGATGCTCTACCGACTGAGCTATTCAGGCATTTGCTTTTCACTTGACTGCCTGTATATAATACCAAAAGATGTTGTGTTATGCAAGTACTTTTTATAAAATTATGATATATTATTTTTTAAATGGAGGGATGTATTATGTTAGATGCGATTGTAATGGATATGGATGGTACTTTATTGGATCCAAATAATAAAATTTTACCGGAAACGAAGGCAGCATTGATTGCTTGTCAAAAGCAGGGAACAAAGCTTGTGCTTGCGAGTGGTAGAAGTTATACAAGATTACTTTCATATGCTAAAGAATTAGAGATGGATGTATATGGTGGCTATTTGTTAGAGGTAGACGGTATTGCATATTATGATGTTCAAAAGGATGAGCGTCATGTTTTAAAACAGATGTATAAGGAAGATGTTGAGCCTGTTTTTGCGTATTTGATGCATAAAAATTGTGAGACAATGGCTGTATTTAACGATGGATTATTTGATTATATTCCAGATCATATAATGGAAAAGAAAAAAATATTAAGAAATTCAAAAGAATATCCAGAGGATTTTCCTTGGACGGGTGGTCCTTGGTCTTGGCTTGCAGATATGCGTGATGGATATCCTAAGATTACGTATATTAAGGATCTCAGTGAAATTCAATATCCTGTAAATAAGATTCAGACAATTGAGGATGAAGAGGTAACTACACAGTTGGCTTTGGATATTAAAAATGAATTTAAAGATCAATATGAAGTGTTCCGTACTTGTCCTAGAGAATTAGAGATTTTGCCAAAGGGATATAGTAAGGGAGCTACTTTAGTTCGCATGATGGATATGTTTGGTTGGGATAAGGATAAAGTCTTCACATTTGGTGATGGTGAAAATGATGTGAGTATGTTTGGTGTTGTAACTCATAGTTTTGCGATGGGCCAGGCTATGGATTATGTAAAAGAAAAAGCAGCTCATGTGACCAAGTCCAATGTGGAACAGGGTATTGTAGCTGCTTTAAAGGATTTTAATATTTTGTGATATAGCTAACGACAAGCTTCATTGTGTTTTCTACACCATCACAGTGTGTTCTTTCCATTCCGTGGCTTGCATGGACACCAGGGCCAATCAAGGCTCCTTTGATGTCGTTACCACCGCGTAATGCGGCACTGACATCTGAACCGTATTGTGGGTAGATATCAACGGCATAATTAAGCTTGTTTTCTTTTGATAGTTCAACTAGACGAGTAATCATTTCGTAGTCGTATGGTCCGCTTGAATCTTTTGCACAGATTGAAACGTCTTGTTCCGTACAAGCAAGGTCTGTACCGATGCATCCCATGTCTACGGCTAATAATTCTTCGACTTCTTCTGGAAGACAACTTGCTCCATGACCAACTTCTTCATATGTACTGAACATAATGACTAAGTCTCTTTGAGGTGTGACGTTGTTGTCTTTTAAGTATTTTAGTACGCCCATTAAAGCTGTAGCTGAAATCTTATCGTCTAAGAATCTAGATTTAATGAATCCACTTTCTGTGATTTGTGTTTTTGTGTCAATACAAATAAAGTCTCCGTTGCAGATACCTAATTTTTCAACATCTGCTTTTGAGTGTACAACTTCGTCGATACGAACTTCCATTGTATCTTCTTTTCTTTCTAATGTTGAAGCATCTGGATATACGTGTACGCTTGGTGAACAAGAAAGAATCGTTCCTGTATATACCTTTCCATCACGAGTATAGATCTTACAATATTCTCCGTCTAATGTTGGTAAGCATGGGCCTCCGACTTTAGTAATGGCAAGTTTTCCGTTGTCTTTGATGGAACGAACCATAAGTCCTAATGTATCTAGGTGAGCACTCAATCCTAATGTGTGTTCAGAATCTTTTCCGTCTACATAGATCAATAAATTTCCTTTTTGGTTACGACCTGTTGTGTAGCCTAATTTTTTAGCTTCTTCGTCCATGAAATCGATGGCTCTTTTTGTGTAGCCTGTTGGTGAATCAATATTCAAAATTTGTTTGGCGATGTCACAGACATATTCTTTATCAAATGGTTGCATATTTTAAAACTCCTCCTGTATGTATTATACGCTTTTATACAAATTCAAGACAATGTATTCATCCTTTTTTTGAAAATTGTGATATTGTACTAGAAAAGGAGGCTAATTGTATGGAATTAAATATAAGAGAAGAAAAATTAAGGAATTTATTTAAACAGTTTCAAGTGGAACATAATGAGAATTGTGAGACAGTATTTATTGATAATAATGATGAACATTTAGAAAACTATTTAAATGAATCAAATACGGTATATTTACATATGGTGGATTATGAAGTAAGACATCTTGATTTAACTAAAGTAAATACAATATTTGTGAATAAAGAGTATGCGAGTAAATTAGAAAATGGAATTCAGGATGAACAAAGACTTCTGGAATTATTGTTAAATAAATATCCAAATCTTAGAGTTGTATTAATTACCGATAAAAAAGGTGCTTATTATAAAGATAAAGACATGATGATTTACCAGAAAGAATTGGCTTCTAATTTTGATAAAGACTTATTCTTAGTTAAATATATGGCTTCAGAATTAAAGGGAAATTCAGAAATGACATCTTTATATCGAGGTGTAAATCAGTAAGTTGATATTTAACATCTTTCTCGTTATAATACAAATACAGAAAAGACTACTAGATATGGTGGTCACTCTGGA
>NZ_JAJDMK010000133.1:0-2737 GCF_020593575.1 Holdemanella sp. DFI.5.55 | reverse complement strand
ATAATCGGTGATTGATTATCAACTATAAGCACGACTGCCTGTCGTACAGAAAAGCAGACATTTGCATGCCTGCTAATTTAACCCCTCAAATTGAAGCTTATAATATTTCGCATAAGTACCATTTAATTTCATCAATTCATCATGCGTTCCACGTTCATGCATACCTGTCGCATCAATTACAACAATCTCATCTGCATTACGAATCGTAGATAAACGATGGGCAATCGTAATACAAGTACGATTCTTGCTTAAATCTTCTAAACTTTTTTGAATGATTCTCTCACTCTCATTATCCAAGGCACTCGTAGCCTCATCTAAAATCAAGATTTTAGGATTTTTTAAGAATACACGTGCAATCGAGATACGTTGTTTTTGTCCACCAGATAAACGCGTTCCTCTTTCCCCACAGAACGTATTATATCCTTCTGGTAAAGACATAATAAAATCATGGATATTCGCCTTTTTAGCTGCCTTTACGATCTCTTCATGGCTTGCACCAGGTCTTCCATAAGCGATATTTTGTTCAATCGTTCCGGTAAACAAATATACATCTTGTTGTACTAAACCAATGTTTGAACGAAGAGATTTTAAAGTTACATCTTTAATATTTTGACCATCAATACGAATAGATCCATTTGTGACATCATAAAAGCGAGACAATAACGAACAAAGTGTAGTCTTACCAGAACCACTTGGTCCCACTAAAGCAATCTTTTCACCGGCCTTGATATGTAAATTTACATCATCAATAACCTTTTCATTCTCAGTATATTGGAAAGACACATGATCAAAATCAATATTTCCGGAAACATTTTCTAAATCCTTGGCATTTTTAGAATCTTGAATTTCAGGAACTTCATTCATAACCTCTTCAAAACGTCTAAATCCAGAGAATCCTTTTTGGAACATCTCCGTAAATTCAACCAAGACTTCAATTGGAGAAACAAAGACATTGATATATAAGGCAAACGTAGCTAACACAATTGGGTTTAAATCGCCATTAGCGATAAACAGCCCACCAAATATAATGATTGTGACATATAAAAGTCCTTGGAAGAAATTATTTCCACCTTGAAAAGTACCCATAACACGATAATTGTCTTTTTTAGATTCCAAGAATTCCATGTTTGAATGATTGAATTTATCAATTTCAATATCTTCATTCGCAAAAGACTGTACAACACGAATACCACCCAAAGAATCTTGAAGACTTGCATTCACACTACCAATCTTCTTTCTGTTTTCCATAAAGGTTCTTCGCATCTTTTTATTTTGAGAATAACTAAACACCATCATCACAACAGTCACAGCCAAAAGAATCAATGCCAATGGCCAATAAATCGTAGCCAAAATAATGAAAGATCCGACAATTTTGAATAATGAAATAAATAGGTTTTCAGGACCATGATGTGCAAACTCACAAATATCAAATAAGTCTGAAACAACACGAGACATCATAACCCCTGTATTGTGTTTATCATAATAGGAGAAAGATAAACGTTGATATTGATTGAATAAGTCTTGACGCATATCACTTTCCATGTTGGCTCCCATCACATGGCCTTGACAACTCACGTAATAACGACATAATGCTCGTATCACATACATAACGAACAAACCTATTCCTAATACGAAAACTCCTTTTAAAATTTCATTGGATGACTTCAAAAAAAATTGTCCTGTACAATAACTTAGAATCAAAGGAAATGATAGATCAACAATACACATGATAAGTGCACAAAATAGATCCATAAAGAAAATCCCTTTATATGGTTTATAATATTGTAAAAATCGTTTAAATGTACTCATATACACCCTCCTGATTTCTGTATTATACACAAAATTTATTGAATTTTCCAAAGTAATGCTAAAATAAAACAAGAATGGATTATGATTAAAATTTTATTTTTTGATATTGATGGTACACTTTTAGAACTTGGCAAGAAGGAAATGCACCAAGAACTAGTTGATGCATTAAACTTAGTTAAGTAAAAAGACATCAAAATCATTTTAGCGACGGGAAGGCCACCTTTTGTCGTTCCTAAATTTCAAGGCATCGAATTTGATGGAGTACTTTCTTTTAATATCTCCTATTGTTTCACCAAAAATGAATTGATTTACAAGAATCCCATAGATAAGAAAGATATTGAAACATTCGTCGAAAACGCAAAAAGACTAAATAAAGCAGTTGCTCTAGTTGGAATCAATAAGATGGGATGTAATTTTGATGATGAAATCTTAGAAGAATATTTCATGATTGCCAACCAACATGTTCATGTACTTGATGAATTTAATAATTTTATGGAAGAAGAAATTTATCAAATGATGGTTGCCACTACAGAAGATCAAGATGAGTTGATTCTAGAAAACACAACTACATTAAAAGTGGCTCGCTGGTGGAATAGAGCTTGTGATATCATTCCTTGTAATGGTGGAAAAGATATAGGTATTCAAAAAATATTGGATTACTTCAATTTCAACAAAGAGGAAGCCACGGCCTTTGGCGATGGAGGAAACGATATTTCGATGTTGAAATATGTTGGTACCGGTGTTGCGATGGGTAATGCCAAAGATAATGTAAAAGCTATAGCTGACTACATTACAGATTCTGTACAAAAAGATGGAATAGTCAGTGCACTAAAACATTTTGAAATTATATAGAAAAAGACAGCAGTTTTCTTGGGATATTTAAATTCTTGTAGGGTCGAACATAGTCCTTAAATTTTTATAGGGTCGT
>NZ_JAJDMK010000132.1:0-2746 GCF_020593575.1 Holdemanella sp. DFI.5.55 | reverse complement strand
AAAAATGAAGCCCTTTGCGAGCTGGCAGTAAAGTTTTATAGCCGCAGAGAAAACCGCGCTTTTTAAACGCGGTTTTTATTTGTATAAAAGTGTAGTAAAATTTAAATATGAAAATCAATGAAAAACTAACAAAACCAATTACGGAAGTCAATTATTTACGAGCTGAAAATGTGGATCGATATCGCGTTATTATTCGATATTTTTATGAGCAATATGAGAAAATTCAATATTGGCTATATAAAGAAGATGTATTTGAAGCTATGATTCAAACAGGACTTTTTCCAAATTATACGCTAGATCAATGCCAATCAGATTTATCTTCATTAACGGAGTGGAAAAATTTGATTGCGATTCAAGATACATCTAAGGTAACGTCAATTGAGGAGTTTAAAAACAGAAAATATCGTTATCAATTATCTGAGTATACGATTGAAATAGAACGAATGACTTTAAAGCTAGAAAATTTACAAGTTGAAGGAGCATCTCTTGAGCCAACTTTACTTGAAAGAATTCAATATCAAATTATGTGTATTGAAACTTTACAAGATGCGAGTATGGAAGAAATTCATACGTGGTGGAAAGATTTAAATGCAAATTTTATTCGTTTAAACCAAAATTATCAAGATTATATTCGAACTTTAAATAGTGCAAAAGCAGAGGAAATGATGAAAACAGAGTCATTCTTATTATTTAAAGAAAAGATCATTTCTTATTTAAGAAACTTTGTCAAAGGCTTACAAGAACACGCAATGATCTTAGAGGATTATATTCAAAATATACCATTTGAAACCATTGTTATTTTGATTGAAAAAGCCGTGAATTATGAAATGTCTATTCCAAGAATGGATGATAAGATCCAAAAACAAGACATATATGACAATTTTATGGCGAGATGGGACAGCATATACAGTTGGTTTGTGGGAAAAAATGGAATTAGCGAAGTAAATCGCATGTCCGATATAACGAATGAAATCATCCGTAAAATCACGCGTTATGCCCAACAAATTGGAGAATTACAGAATCAAGGTGCCAATCGAGCCGAAGAATACAAACATATTTCAGATTTATTTGGTAAATGCCAAGATTTAAACCAAGCCCATAAAATGAGTGCCTTGTTTTTTGGTGTGGATAAACCACTGCATATGCAAGCTATTCATAATCGGAATACAGATTCTATTGATAGTGGTGTATATGAAGAAGAAATAACATATTACGCATTAGAACCTAGAACTCGAGTAGCTACAGTAAAGACAAAGAGACAACCGGCTCAAGATTATAATTTAGAAAAAGAGCAACAACGATTAGAAATATTAGAACATAAACAAGCGCAAAACGAAAAATTAAAGAATTATATTCAAGATGGAGTGGTTGACTTTGAAAAAATAGATATATTAGATGGTGAATCTAGAAAAATATTATTATCATGGTTATCTGAAGGATTGAATGATGTTAGTAAGACTGCAAAAACAGATGATGGCCGCGATTTTTATATTGATGATTCTAATTTAAAAACAATAGAAGTTAAATGCGAAGACGGAATCTTTGTGATGCCTAGTTATCGTATTTGTTTTAAGAGGTAGCCGACATGGATGCATTACAAGAATTATTAAAACGTAAATGGATTCTACGAAAGGAAGATCCAGAACTATATAACAGAGTCAGAGATTCGGTAAAAGAAATCCGTAAATTTGTACAAGAAAAGTTTGGCTATATGATTATTCTTACGCCGTATCTAATTAAATTAGAAAAAATACCAGGATATGTTGAAGAATGGATGGGAATCCAAGAATTTCAATCCGTTCAAGAATATCAGATGTTTTGTTTTGTATTGTTGTTTTTGGAATCAAAAGAACGCGAAGAACAATTTGTATTATCTTCATTAACAGAATATATTCAAATGCAATTTCAAGAAGGAGTGATTGATTGGACACACTTTAATACACGAAGACAATTAGTACGTGTATTAAAATATTGTCTATCTATCCACATAATTGAACTTGATGATGGTAGTGAAGAAGGCTTTATTAAGAACAAGGATACCGAAGCTTTATATGAAAACACAGGATATTCTCGATATGTAATCCGTAATTTTGCCCATGATATAATGGACATTCATTCATTGGAAGATATAAAAAAATCAGAGTGGTTTTCTATGGAAGAAGATCGAGGCGTCGTAAGAAGACAAAGAGTGTATAGACGATTGTTGTTGTCACCAGGCATCTATAGAACAGATAAAAATGATGAGGATTTTGTGTATGTTCGACATTATTATCGTCAAATTGAAAAAGATTTTCAAAGTATTATGCCATGCGATCTACATTTACATGCATCAAGTAGCTATATTGTCCTGGATGAAGATTGTAATGTAGGAACAATTTTTCCAAGTCGAAATACAATTTCAGATTTAGTTTTAGTTTGTATGCAGCAAATTACTAAAAAAATAAAGAATGGAATGTTAAAAGTAAATGAAGAAGAAATCACCTATATAGAAAAGGAACTTTTATTAAAATGGATGCGCAAATGGATCAAAAATAATATAGCGTTTCTTCCTAAAAAATATCAAGATATGGGTGAATCTTTAGTGAGTGAAAACGTGTTAGATACAATGAAAAATTATGGATTTGTAGATGAAGAAGAAAATAGAATTAAAATCAATCCAATTTGTGGAAAAATTGGTGGTGGATTTGATGTTGAGATAATATGAAGTGACCTCCTATTGTCAATACGTGGATTACGACTCATAATT
>NZ_JAJDMK010000131.1:0-2903 GCF_020593575.1 Holdemanella sp. DFI.5.55 | reverse complement strand
ATTAAGATTCCTTATGTCATCAAACCAAGACGTGCAGGAGATATTGCGACATGTTATGCGGATCCTACAAGAGCTAAGGAACAGCTTGGCTGGGTGGCTGAAAAGAACTTGGATGATATGTGTAGAGATACATGGAATTTTGCAAAACAGTTTATTAAATAAATGAAAACAGGCAGCCAATGATTTGGCTGCCTTATTCAATGAAACATTGATATTGGTTTAAGAAAGTTTCTACATTAATTCGAACTACTTTATATGTGATTTTCTTATCGATTGTTAGAATGATATAAGATCCATGCTAATCATCTCTAGGTAAAGTGATTGAGCCTGGATTTAGAATTAGACAATTATTGTAGATTTGTTCTTTGACTAAATGCGTATGTCCATAAAGATAGATATCTGCATGATGTTGATCGATATCTTTTTTTATTTCGTTCAAACCTTCATCTCCATGTGAGAATGGATGCGTTTGTATAAAACAGTTAATCTTTGGAATTTAGGTAAATCTAATGTATCATTATTCCTTTAACACATATAAAGTTATTTAAGCCATTAATGCTTGTAGTTTGTGAATCTCCTAAATGAATAAATTTCACATTGTCTTTATAGAGTGAAGAATAGATGTGATAAAGAATTTTTAGGATATTTTGATTCCCGTGATTATCCGAAACGATTATGATTCGGATGTGTAGGCATCAAAATAGTCTTCATAAACTTGAAGATTATCTTCACTATGAGCTAGAGCTGCAAAATAAGTAGACTCTTTGATTGCGTCCAATTCTACATTTTCCATGGGTTGTTGCAGAATATATTCACCATTTTTACCAACTGCCCATATGTTTTCATTGTGATGATCTACATTTGAGAATTTATGTAACATTGTCGCAATGGCCATTTCTTCTGGATATAAACACATTTTAAATGTATTTGAACAGTAGGCTAGATTGTCTGCCAAAGCTTTAGCACTTTCGTGCGTTAGTATAAACCAAGGATAGCTGATATAGATTGTGTCCTCAATTTCACGTTTTTTAAAGGAATGAACAAGACTGGATGTCATTTTATTCATGGCACGAATGGTTTTTGATTTTTGGAAATCATAAGAGTTTGTAAAGAAGGCATAGTTTTCAAATCTTTTCTTTACTTCTACATTTTCATCTGAGTTATCCACTTCATAATAGATATCTTCGTCTTCATGTGTTTCTAAATATTCTACAAGTTGTGCTTTTGATTTTGTAGGGATCATACCATCAGTCATTATGATGAAACGATCATATGTAAAAGATCCATATTCTTTTTCAAATTCTAAAGCATCTTTCATCAATACAATAAAGCCTCTAGGTAGTGACATATCGGCTGGAAGGGCAGTTTGTTGGTGATGAGCCACATGTAAATTTGGCGTATCACAATAGGATAGAATCAAATCATCACGTAGATCATCATCGTTTACCATCAAGTAAACGTCATCGCCTTGGTTGATCAATATATCTAGGTTTTCTGTTATTTCTTCAAAATTATTTTTCATATAGTGCATTAAATAAGCAATTTTCATGGAATTCACCTCATGAAATATTATAACATTTTAGCATCGTATGATAAAATACATTTATGGAAAAAGCAATATTGATTGGTGTACAAACATACACAAGCCATTCTTTTGAAGAAAGAATGGAGGAAATGAAAGAATTAGCTCTTGCCTGTGATATTGAAATTTGCATGAGTATATCACAGAATTTGGAGCATCCTCATAAAAAGTATTATATGAATCCTGGTAAGATTGAAGAGGTCAAACGCATTCTTGAAGATCAAGAATGTAGCATGGTTCTTGTATTAGAGGCTATTTCGCCCTCTGTACAAAGAAATTTATCGGACTTTTTTGATTGTGAAGTCATGGATAAAAGTGCTTTGATTTTAGAAATTTTTGCGTCTCGTGCTAAGACAAAAGAGAGCATGCTTCAAGTTGAGTGTGCACGATTGAAGTATTTATTGCCAAGACTTCAAGGCAGCTATAAACATATGGATAGACAGCGTGGTGGTTCTAGAAACAAGGGAACAGGAGAAAAGAAAATCGAACTGGATGCGCGAAGAATTGAAGGTAAGATTCATTTTGTGGAAAAAGAATTAGATAAGATTCATACGCAAAGAAGCGTACAGCGTAATCAGCGTAAAAAAGGTATGGTTAAAAGTGTAGCTCTAACGGGTTATACCAATGCAGGTAAATCAAGTATTATGAATGGGTTTGTGAATGAAGATAAGTCTGTATTTGAGAAGGATATGTTGTTTGCGACTTTGACAACTTCAACACGTCAAATTGAAACAGAGAACCATAATGTATTTACTTTAAGTGATACAGTTGGATTTATTAGTGATTTACCACACAGTTTAGTACAAGCCTTTCATTCTACACTTGAAGAAGCTGTGGTTTCGGATTTGATCTTAAAAGTAGTGGATATTTCAAATGAACATAAGGATAGCAAACTTCAGGTTTGTGAAGAAACATTAAAAGAAATTGGATGTGAAAAAGTTCCCTACTTGTATGTCTTTAACAAATGTGATCAGACAAATATTGAATATCCAAAACGTGTAGAGGATCGTATTTATATTTGTGCTAAGGAAAAGTCGAGTATTGCGTTTTTAAAGCAGGAAATTGAAAAGGAATTATTTCATATGGAAACTTTACATGTCGTGATTCCTTATGAAAAGGTAAGTGTACTTGATTATATTCATACCAATGGTAAGGTGCATAGACAGGAATATAAAGAGGATGGTATTGAGGTTGATTTTAGTATTCAACAAGATTTGATTCATCGTGTAGACAGGTTGTTACGAATATAAGAAAAGAGGAAGAATCGGGTAACCAATTTTAATTAGGGTCATTATTTTTGGGGTCTATTTTAGGGTCAATT
>NZ_JAJDMK010000130.1:0-2956 GCF_020593575.1 Holdemanella sp. DFI.5.55 | reverse complement strand
TCCTGTTCACGTCCTTTTATCACATTATTTACATATTCCTCTCGACTATACTCAAAAGGTTCAAACTGATACATTTCCATAAGCTCTGAACATTCATCGTTTCGCTGACTTAAAATGTATTCTAATGATTCTTGAATAGTATCATAATCTATTTTTAAGTCTACTAATTTAGAAAGAATTTCAACAACGATATTCAAAACTATTTCATTCATCTTTTGACGATATATTTCTATATCATAATCTAAAGGAGTAAATTTCTCAGCCATTAAATAGTCATGAATGGATAAGTTCGGATTCTTTAAGAATGTTTTATAACTTGGTACAGGTTGGAAAGTAAGTTTTTCCCAGTTCTTGCAAAATTGTTTATATGCTTCTTCCTTTTTTTCATTTCTAGAATTTTCATCAAAATAATCTCTCTTACGAAGAATATCTATCGTATCGTTTTTATCTTCAATATTTTTTTCAGCTTGAGCAATATTGTTAAGCAAATACTCTTCTATATTCTTTTTTGCTACACTTCCACTTGACTTCGTCTTTGCTTCTTTCATCATATAATCCCTGATTACAGTACACACAAAATAATCTATTCTTTGTTGGGATAAATCATTCCATGTTAATTTCTCGCAATTGATGTCTTTTAAATATTTTCGGAAGTTTCTTGAAATATATTGCGTTAATCTTTTCAGTTCATTTTTATCGTATTGACTTCTCTTAATTCCATATAGTTCATAAATCATATCATAATCGCATATTTTATTTTGTTTTCCATTCTTCTTTTTCATTTTAATCACCTATGTTCCCTAAAATCTAAAAAATGTTCTCCTTAAAAATCTCTATTTTTCCTTATTTTAAGGCGTTTTTCATCATCTTGTCAATATTGTTTCTTTGTTTGTAATGTTCTCCTATTCACAGATACAATAAAACCATCAACAAGACGTCGAGTTGAAATAACAAAGACAACGATTCATTTGTTCTTTGTAAAAAACAAACTTTAAATAAGGAGGAAAAAGACATGAAGAATATGTCACAAATTATTGAAGGGGTAACGACAGATTTTATCAAGCAACATAATCCGTTACCACAAGAAAGTGCTTGTTCTGAGCAAGTTGTTGACGATGTCAATGATGTTCTTACTATTGAAAACACTGCAAGACAAAAAGGTGCTCAGCTCAAACTGCTTACTGATTTACCACGATTATCGATGGAAATTTTAATCTCTAACAGAGATGATATCGCTTTGGTGGCTCCTATGGATAAAAGCTTAGTGATTAAGCCTTCCGATTATTCTACGGAGCAAAAGGTTAAATTTCCTTTGGCTATCTATCAGTGGAGTGGTAGAAATGAGGGCGTTTGGGAAGTAATCACGAACCCTCACGGAGCATTTTATGAATTAGCAAAACGCTATAAAGCAGATATCTCAGACAAAGAAGTATCTCAACTTTTCATGGGTGTAAAATTGAGGGCAAAAGTCATTCAAAAATGTGCAATTCCTTACTATGTTGCAGTGGATAACGGTATTTTTGATGTCAAAAACAAAAAGCTCTATCCATTTTCAATGGATTTTGTTTTCACAAATAAAATCCATACACCTTTAGATTTCTCTGTCACTAACCCACACATCTATTTTGACGAAGACGGAAGTACGCTTGATGTAGAAAGCTGGTTTCAAAGTTTAGGTGATAGTGAATTTGTATTGAGTATTTTGGAAGTAATTCAAAGGGCTTGCATTCCGCTTGCCAAGCATAACAAAATGTGCCTGTTTTATAACACGTATGGAAATAATGGCAAAGGCACGATTTGCCAATTGATTAGGAATTTGATTGGGAATAGTGATGATGTAGTTAACATTCCACTATCTGAGTTTTCCGCTGAATTTGGATTGGCAAACTTACCAAAAGCAACAGCTATTGTGTGTGATGAAAATGATATGGGATATATCAAAGGAATGGCTAACTTAAAGGCGGTAATCACTGGAGACAGTGTCACGATTAAGCAAAAGTATCAGACAGCATTTGACTTTTCTTTTAATGGTTTAGTGTTGGAGTGTGTAAACGAGTTGCCAAGAGTAGATGATAAAACCAAATCATTTGAACGTAGATTACATATCATTCCTTTTTCGGCAAGTTTTACTAGCAATGAGCGTAAATATATCAAAGGACAATTCATCTATATGGATTGCGTGAAAAAATATATTTTGAAGAAAGTCCTTGTTGATATGGAATACCGTGAAAGCTTTACAGAAACTTCCTTAACAAAATCTGCACTTTCTGAATACAGACTGTATTCAAATTCGGTACATGCGTTCTTAGAAGAAATTCTTCCAAGATGTAAGTGGAATTTACTTCCCGCAACAGATTTTTTATACGAAATCTATAAGGGATGGTATCGAAAAACTGTACCATCTGGAAAGGTAATCGGCAGAAACGACTTTATTGATGGTGTAAAAGAATATGTTAATTCTTCTCTTAAAGAGAACCCATCATTTGAATGGGAATGGACAGACGATACCCGTTCCAACGGATATATTGACCCAACTGTAAGAGAACCATTGTTGCTTGAATATCAAATTACAACCATGGCTACTCCGATGAATATTAGCACCAATCGTCCTTATCCAAATAACCTCAAACTTAAATACAGTGGATTGAAGAGAAGAAAAGTCGTGGCGGTTCAAGGTGCTGATGATGATAGCGATGTATAACAAAAAAGAGATTATGTGTAACGCACATAAGAAATATAAGCAAGGTTGCTACCGTAACCTTGCTGAAGCTCTCAGACATGCATGGCTTGAAGCCAAACTGCAAGATTATTTTGTAACAGATAGGAGAAATAAATTATGTTGAGGATTTGTGATGAATTGAAAATTGATAAATCCAAAGTGATGAAAGAAGCACATGAAGATGTGAAAGCAGGACGTTATAAGAATATGTCAGAAGCATTAGAAATGGCATGGTTT
>NZ_JAJDMK010000013.1:0-44879 GCF_020593575.1 Holdemanella sp. DFI.5.55 | reverse complement strand
ACGACCCTATAAAAATTTAAGGACTATGTTCGACCCTACAAGAATTTAAATATCCAAAGTTAGGAACTCGTTAAAAACGAGTTCTTTTTTCTTGACTATGTGGTAAAATAGTTGGGTAGAGGTGAAAATTATGGATTTTAATACAGAAGTACTTAAATATAAAGACGATTTCTTAAAAGACTTAAATACACTTGTATCATATGAAAGTGTTCGTGATGAATCAACGAAAGCTGAAAATGCTCCTTTTGGAAAAAACTGTCGTGACGTATTGGATGCCATGTTAGATATGGCAAAGCGCGATGGCTTTGAAACCAAAGACATTGATGGATATGCAGGCGTTGTTGAATATGGTCAAGGAGAAGAAACATTTGGTGTTTTAGGACACTTGGACATTGTGCCACTAGGCGAAGGATGGACAAAAGATCCTTTAAAAGTAACATTAGAAAATGGCTACATCTTTGGACGTGGTGTTATGGATGATAAAGGTCCTGCATTAGCTGGATACTATGCATTAAAGATGATTCGTGACTTAAACATTCCTTTGAAAAAAAGAGTCATGTTGATTACGGGATGCGATGAAGAATCAGGTATGGAATGTATGAACTACTATGTTGATCATGCCGAAGTTCCACAAATGGGATTTGTACCAGATGCCAATTTCCCAGTTATTTATGGTGAAAAAGGTGGCTTACATGTTGGCTTAGTAAGTAGTGATGCAACTGTCATCAAGAAACTTCATGCGGGAAGCCGTCCAAATATCGTGATTGGTAAAGCTGATGTCACAGTGGATGTCATGAGTTATCAACAAGAAGATTTATTTAAATTTTATTGTGCTACGCAAGGCGTTAAGGGTTCCATCAAAAGAAGTGAAGATGGTGTAACTTTACATATTGATGGTGCATTTGCGCATGCAGCTATGCCATATAATGGTGTAAATGCCGCCGTCTTATTGTTGAACTTTATTGGTGAAGCCTATAATGATCAACTTTCAAAAGATTTATATTTCTTACTAAAAGACTGGATGGGGAAACCAGTAGGTATTGAAAAAGATGGTTTATATATGTCTTTCTTGACAATGAATACGGGTATTGTCAATATGGAAAACAATGAAACAGACATCTTAATTGATATTCGTTATCCAAATGATACAAATGCCGATGAAATCATGTCAAAATTTGATGCAACTTGTGCAAACTTGACTTCAAATATCAAAGCAGAAAATCGTGGAGATTCAACACCATTATTCGTAGACCCAGATTCTCGTTTAGTGAAAGATTTAATGAGTGTCTACCAAAAATACACAGGCGATACTTTCTCTTGTCCAATCACAATTGGTGGTGGAACGTATGCTCGTAAATTTGAAAATTTTGTATCTTATGGACCAGAACTTCCAAATGAAGTGATAGAAACCGATGCTTTTGTAGGAGGATGTCACCAACGCGATGAAGGTATTAAATTAGATAACTTATTACAAGCTATCTGTATTTATGCCGATGCGATCGTGGCATTGTGCAGCTAATATGAGAATGCGTAAAGTAAAGTGGGCAACAGACTATTTGCCTACTGCGAGTTGTTTAGTAAAAGAACCATCCAAACAAGCAGGAAACTGGAAAAAGCTATTGGATACAGATACTTTACATATCGAAATTGGATGTGGTAAAGGAAACTATTCTTTAGATATGGCTAAGATGTATCCAGACACTGGATTTATTGCGATTGAAAAGAATGAGAGTGCTGCAGGTATTGCCGCAAAAAAATACGATGAGGATACAGAAAAGAAACGTTTGAAACTGATTCAAGAAGATGCGAGTTCCATTGGAGAATGGTTTGGTCCGCGTGAAGTGGATGTGATCCATTTGAATTTCTCGGATCCATGGCCTAAAAAGCGCTATGCGAAAAGACGTTTATCCAGCGCTACTTTTTTAGATCAATACAAGCGTATTTTATCTTTCAATGGTGAAATCCAAATGAAAACCGATAACAGTGCTTTATTTGAGTATAGCTTGATTGAATTTCAAAATGCTGGTTTTAAGATGGTTGAAATCAGTGTAGATTATCGTCGTGAAAAACATGATGAAGATGCGATTACAGAATATGAACAAAAATTCATTTCTTTAGGTCAACCAATTTATCGTTGTGTTTGGAGATATGCACATGACTGAACTTCGTAATAAAGATGAATTTTTAAACGCATTAACAAATTCAGGCATTCAAGTGATGATGTTTACGGCATTTTGGTGTCCAGACTGTATGTACATCAAACCTTTCTTGCCTGAAATTGAAGAGCAATTTAGTGATTTACAGTTCTATTCTTTAAATCGTGATCATTGTATGGATATTGCGATTGAATATGAAGTGATGGGTATTCCTAGCTTTATATGTTTCAAGGATGGAAAAGAAATATCAAGATTTGTTTCTACACTTCGCAAGACAAAAGAAGAAATAGAAGCATTTCTGAATCAGACAATAGAAAGTGAGAAGGAAATATGTTAAAGGATTTAATGCATGCGATCTTCAATGAAGATGTTGAAGAAGACGATGAAGAAGAAGTCGTAGAAGAACCTGCGAAACAAGAAGAAGTAACACCTGAACCTGTTGTTGCAGAGCCACAAGTTCAAGAAGAAGAAGTTGTAAAGCCAGAGCCAATTTTAAAGGAAGCAGAAAGCTCTATTGAAACGGATCCTGAAAACTTTATGAATTCTCCTATTTTTGAAAAGGCGATTATTCAACCTAAGCCTAAGAAAACAACAATTTTCCAAGGCTTAGATGTCGATTCGATTGCGCAAGAAGAGGCAAAACCGAAACAAAAAGTGTATAAATATGATCGTCATAAATCCGTAAAAGTACGTCGTGTTGCCGAAGATTTAGATTATCAACCAGTCATTTCTCCAATCTTTGGAAATGTGGAAGATTCTAAAAAAGAATTTGATAAAGTGCACGATGCGATTACGTTAAACAAACCAGAAGATGAAGATTTCTCAAAGATCTTATCTCCAATGTATGGAACATACTTACCAAGTATGCAGCCTGCGGATTCCATTCCTGAATACAAGGTTGAAGGATCAAAGAAAAATATGAATCTTTCTGAAATGTTAGAGAAGCCAAAAAAGGAAACCAACAAACAAGAATCGTTATTTGACAAAGAAGGTGAATAAAATGGCTTATCATTTTATTGGTATTAAAGGAACAGGTATGGCTGCCTTGGCATGTATCTTACATGATGAACATAAAGAGGTCACAGGTAGTGATATCGATAAATATATCTTTACAGAAGATGGATTAAGAGCACGTCATATTCCAATCTATTCGTTCAGTTCTGCTAACATCAAGGACAATGACACAGTGATCATTGGTTTATCTTTTGATCAAACGCATCCGGAAGTGAAAGCAGCGATGGACAATCCAACTGTAAAAACATATTATTATAATGAATACTTAGGTATTTTATTAGAGTCATACAGTTCCATCTGTGTTGCGGGAACGCATGGTAAGTCTACAACAACAGGTATTTTAGGCCAAGTTCTTTCTTTACAAGATGAATGTGCATACTTAATTGGAGATGGCCATGGCTATATGCCAGAACATGCCAACCATTTTGTATTAGAATCTTGTGAATTTCAAAGACATTTCTTGGCATATCATCCAGATTATGCGATCATCACGAATATTGAATTGGATCACATTGACTACTATAAAGATATGAATGATTATGTATCGGCATTCCAAAGTTTTGCAAACCAAGTCAAAAAAAGCATTGTCATCTTTGGGGATGATGAACACCTTAAAAATCTACACTACAATGTGCCAGTAACTACATATGGTTTAAAGGATGGCAATGATTATCAAGCCATTCATATAGAACAAGGCCCATTTGGTATGCATTTTGATTGTAAGCATAATGGTGAAATTCTAGCTCACGTTGAATTAAATGAAGTGGGAGATGCCTTTATGCAGGATGCCTTAGGCTGTTTTGCGCTAGCCCATATGTTAGGTATGCCAGCCGATATCATTGTACAAGGCTTACAAGACTACAAAGGAATCGCTCGTCGATTTGTGATTGATGAAGTCAAGGATAGTGTATTAGTCGATGACTATGCACACCATCCAACAGCGATTCGTCTAATGATTGATGCAGTTCGTAAAAAATATCCAAAAAAGAAAATCGTAGCGTTATATAAACCAGATCGTTATTCACGTCTACAATATTTCTTGGATGACTTTGCGAAGAGTTTAAATACGGCGGATCAAGTATGTTTACTGGATTTCCCTAAAAATGCCGTAAGAGAAGATGAAACAATCACAGTCACAATTCAAGATTTAATGGATCGTTGTCCTAATGCGATTTTATTAGATGTAGATGATGCTTCAGCTGAAAAGTTAAAAGAATTAGCTCCAGCAGCCTTCGTCTTTATGTCTAGTAAGGACATCTACTTATTGAGAGATAAATTAGAAAAAATCTTATAAGAGTATCTAAGGATAAAAGTCTATACCTTTTCATTAGGATATAGGCTTTTTGTTCTGTTAAGACAGAAGAAGTGAAATCATATCCTATGGAAAAACATTGACCTAAGACGAAGCTAAAAACTAGGAAAGGTGGGTATGTATTTATGAAAAAACCAAAGGTGGCTTTTATCTGTGTTCATAATTCTTGTCGTAGTCAAATTGCGGAAGCATTGTCAAAACATCTTTCTTCAAATGTATTTGAAAGCTATTCCGCTGGAACAGAAACAAAACCACAAATCAATCAAGATGCCGTACGTTTAATGAAAGACATGTATCAAATAGACATGGAAAAAACACAATATTCCAAACTGTTGTCAGAAATACCGCAAGTAGATATTGTGATCACAATGGGATGTAATGTAAATTGTCCTGCAATTCCATGCAAATATAGAGAAGATTGGGGATTGAGTGATCCTACCGGAAAAAATGATGTGGAGTTTTCAAAAGCCATTCACTCCATTCATACGAAAATACTTGAATTAACAGAGAAAATAATAAAGGATGAGCTGATTTCAAAGAAAATATGAAAAAACAACATGGTCATACATCGATTTAAGCATATCCTGTTTTGAAGAGTATAGAGATATGTGAGTGTTAAATGAAAGCCTGCGTTTATGGTGAACATGTTCATCATTTCCCTAAATTTTGCGTCTAGAATGTATTTTATGGAAGTGTTTGAGTAATTCGACACTTCCTTTATTATTTGTAGCGTTTACACACTTGTGAAAAAAGTTTCAAAATAAATAGATAAGTTAGAAAGTTCATGTTATAATCTTTCTGAGGTGGTATTGTGAGTTTAGATATCTTTATGAGTACATTAGCTCGTGCATTTTCATATGTGTTACCCATCGTTGGTGTCATCGCATTAATTTATATGATTCTTTTTTTGAAACAATTGATTGAAACTTTAAAACAAGTTTCAAAAACATTGGATACGGCCAATGATCAATTGAAAAAACTAGATGCGCCATTAAAAACGGCAGAAAATATTTCAAATACGGTGGATGAGATAAATCAAACCGCAAAAGAAGCGTTTATAAATGTGGTTGGTGCGTTCAGTGAAAATGTACAAAATGCCAAAGACTGGTTTCAAAGTAAAAAAACTGGAAAAGAAAGCATAGAAACAAAGGAGGATGAATGACATGGATGAAAAACAATTAATTGATGATTTAGAAAAAGAATCGATGCTAGAGCTTGAAGTAATGCATGAATCCGAAAATACAGATAATGAAAGAATTATTGAGGATGCCAAGAGCAAAATCGAAAAATTATTCGATGATGTGCGTGACTTATTAAAGGATGCTTCAGATCCTGAAAAGGTTAAGGAAGCATTATCACAGGCAAAAGAAGATGTGAAAGATATTCTTTCTTCGACAAAGGATAAAGTGGTTGAAGTAAGTGAAAGTGAACAATTTAAACAGACAATGACAGCTGGAAAAGAATTCTTACAGGGTACAGCTGGATTGGTTGTTGATGGCTTTAAATATGGAAAAGAAACACTAAGAAAAAATGATTCTTTGCGCAAGGTGATTGATAAGGCGGATGAAAAAGTCGATGAAATTCGTACGAATGATTCTGTTATTCGTGCCGTTGATAAAGCAGAAGAAGTAACGGGTAAAGCTACCGAAGCATTGTTTAGTGGATTAAAGAAGATTTTTAATAAGGGGGACGAATAGGAATGAAACGAATTACCATTTATGATGTTGCCAAAGAAGCCGATGTCTCATTGGCAACTGTATCACGTGTTATTAATGATAGTAATGTAGTGCGCGAAGATACACGTATGCGTGTTCAACAAGCGATTGAAAAATTGGGTTATAAACCAAATGCGATTGCGCAAGGTTTAGCATTGTCTAAAACTACGACAATTTCGATCGTAATGAGCGAGAAATTGTTTGCGTACAACGCAAAAATCTTGAATGGTTTGATGGATGTCGCAAAAATCTATAACTACAACATCATGTTCCATACAACAAGCAAGGGAATTTCAAAAATGCAGGATGTGATTGAATCTATTATTAAATCACGTGTCGATGGTGTTATCTTGTTTAACGACAACTTCTCAGAAGATGAAATGGAAGTTTTACATGAATACCAAATTCCAATGGTTGTAGTTGGAAGTAAATTAAAAGGCCAAAAGATTGGTAACGTTGGAAATGTATATATCAACTTCGAACGTATGGCTTATGAATTTGTGAATGAATGCTTCGAAAAGGGCATTGATGATATCTCTATGGTAGAAGATAAATTGAATCTTTCTATGATGGAACAATTAAAAGCGGGTGTAGATCGTGCTTATGCAGAAAAAGGATTGGTATTTGATAAGTATGTTACATACGATGATAGCTACAAATCAAGCTACACATTCTTATCAGACTACTACAAGAACCACAAGCCAAGTCGTATGGTCATCACATTCCGTGATTCTCAGGCCATCGCTTTAATGAACGCATGTAAAGAATGCGGATATTCAATTCCAGATGACACAGAACTTGTATGTATCTTGAACTCAAAATATTTGACAATGATGCGTCCAACAATTTCAACTTACAACATTCCTGAATATGATTTAGGAGCTGTTGCGATGCGTTTACTAACTAAGATGTTAGTGGAAGATGAGACGGTTAAACAGAACAAAGATATTGAAATTTCATTCTCAAAATTATTTAGAGAAACTACAAAGTAAGAGTTCGTTTTGAACTCTTTTTTTATATTAAGATTTTGGTATCAGAACAGGATCAGAAGTTTATGATATCTTACTGGATGATAGATACATAGATCATGGATGAAATTCTGAAGTATTTATAAAAATGCATATAATAAAAACTTCATCAATAAAGAATGAATGAATCGGAATATCGAATGATTCAGAAAGATGGAGTGGATATCGAAATGTTACCGGACGACTTGAAACAAACCGGCACGTTATTTAGATGTGTGATTTTTTCGAAAAAAAAGTTTTTTTTCTTGGTTTAGTGTATAATCAAGGCATGGAAATAATTTTTACAAATAACGCAAAAGATAGAAGTGTCTATCGATACAAAAAAGATTTTGAAATGATATTAGAACGTGCCTGCAAGGTGTTAGACAGAAAGGGAGACTGGAGTTTATCGGTAATTTATGTAACACCTGAACAGATTCACGAAATTAATCGTGACTATCGTAATGTTGACCGTCCTACAGATGTCATTAGCTTTGCGATTCAAGATGATATGAGTGATATGTGGATTGAAGAAGATCAATATGAACTTGGTGATATTTTCATCAATGTGCAAGCGATTCGTGATCAAGCTAAAGCCTATGGTCATTCGATTCGTCGTGAAGCATGTTTCTTATTCTGCCATGGATTACTTCATTTAATGGGATATGATCACATGAAGGAAGAGGATGAAAAGGTGATGTTTGCTTTACAGGATGAGATCTTAGATGAATTGGTTCAAAGGTAGATTTAAATATGCTTTTCAAGGCCTGTTTTACGCTTTCACTTGTGATCGCAGTATTCGTCTTCAAGGCATCTTTGGATTGATTGTCATATTGTGCGGCATTCTCTTTCATTGTTCACTAAATGAGTGGATGATGTTGATTTTCGCCATTGGTTTAGTATGGTTTAGTGAAATCATCAATTCGTGTATTGAAAGATGCGTTGATTATATTTCTCTTGAACATACAGAACAAGCCAAACATATTAAGGATATGGCCGCAGGAGCTGTCTTTATTATCAGCATGCTTGCCGCATGTATTGGGCTTTATGTATTTTTGCCCAAACTATTTTAAAACGGAGGTAAAATGAGTAAATATAAATCAGGATTTATTGCGATCGTAGGAAGACCCAATGCAGGAAAATCAACATTGTTGAATGCATTGTTAAAAGAAAAAATCGCAATCATGTCGGACAAACCGAATACGACAAGAAACAATATTTCGGGTATTTTGACAAATGAAGATTGTCAATATGTGTTTGTAGATACACCGGGTATTCATAAGCCGCAACAACAACTTGGACGCGTCTTAAATAAGAATGCCTATTCAGCAATGGAAGATTGTGACGTGATCGGATGGATCGTAGATGGCTCTCAAGCCTTTGGAACTGGAGATTCATTCATCTTAAAACGTATTGAAACATTACATAAACCGGTTGTATTGATCATGAATAAGATTGATAAGCTTGGTAAGGAACAATTATTAAAGCGTTTGATGTATTGGCAGAAACAATATGACTTTAATGATATTGTTCCAATCAGTGCTTTGGATAAAGACAATCTCGAAGAGTTGTTGAAGGTGTTCAAAGGGTATTTGCCAGAAGGCGAGCCAATGTTTCCTGAAGAAATGAAGTCGGATCATGATATTAATTTTAGAATGTGTGAAATTGTTCGTGAAAAGATCTTATTTAAAACACATGAGGAAATCCCTCATAGTGTAGCGGTTATTTTAGAGCGTAAAGAAAAACGTGGCAACCGCATGTATCTTCTAATGATGGTGGTAGTCGATCGTGAATCACAGAAGGGAATCTTGATTGGTAAACAAGCGAGTATGATTCGTTCGATTCGTTTAGATGCACAAAAGGAATTAAAAGATATGCTCGGATGCAGTGTGGATTTGGAACTCTTTGTGCGTGTCGAAAAGAATTGGCGTAATCACGAAAACAAGATCAAAGAATTCGGTTTAGACGAATTAGAACAAATCGATGAAGACTAAGATTCAGGCGCTTGTATTAAGTGTTGGTGAATACAAAGATAAGGATGGCCTAGTCAAAGTATTGACGACAGATTCCATTTTAACTTTATACGCAAGAGGACTGTTCAAACCCAATTCTAAGAATTTGCGGCTTGTACAGCCCTTTTCTTATAATGAATTCATGATCGAAGATAAGACGAAAATGCCCTTATTACTACAAGGACAAACCATTCATTATTACTATCACATTCAAGAAGATCTGTTTAAATCGAGTTGTTGTTTTGTATTGCACGACTTGATTTCTAAAACTAAAAAAGAAGAGAATTTATTCAATATAGTATTGGATTGTTGGAAGGCAGCCGACAAAGACTTAGATGATTTTTATTTCTGGGCCTGCATCATTCTAAAATATTGTATTGAACAAGAAGGGATCCAACCGTTTATCCAAGGGTGTGTACATTGTGAAAGCACAAGAGTCGAAACTCTTTCTGTAAAAGATGGTGGATTCTTATGCGAAAAGTGCAATCACAATCAATATCCAAAATGGAGTGTAGAACAATTAAAGAAATATCGCGCTCTATTTAGGTGCAAAGAAGAAAACTTAGAGTATGTTAAAGATCATTTCAATTTCAATCTTGATGACTTAATCTATCTAGCCAAATGGATGGAGTATCATACTCATAAGAATTATCCAAGCATTCGCTTTTTAGAAAGTATACGAGGTTTTAAGTAATGTTTCATGAATTAGCATTTCAAATCGCAAAAAAGGCACATTCTAAACAAGTGGATAAAGCAGGGAAAGATTATATCTTGCATCCGATGAAAGTGGCTTCTTATATGGATACGGATACAGAAAAGGCAGTTGCGTATTTGCATGATGTATTAGAAGATACAAATGTCACAGAAGATGAATTGAGAAATATGTTCCCAAATGAAATCGTAGATGGTGTAATTACATTAACGCATAGAAAAGATGAATCTTATTTTGAATATATATCTAGAGTATCTACATCAAAGTTAGCTAAAAAGATAAAGGTTGCAGACCTTTTACATAACTTGGATATCACAAGAATCAAAGAACCCACAAAACAAGATTATCAAAGGCTAGAGAAGTACAAGAAAGCGATTCTATATCTTGCGACGCACTAGTTTTGTGGTACAAAACATATGAAAATAAGAGAACCTATTTTTAAGTGGTTGATTAAAAACAGGTCATGAGAAATCATGGCTTTTTCTTTGCGTGTGTCTTTGGATTTAGTCTAGAAATTTGTTGATAAATGAGATATAATATGAAAGTGTATCCTTTTGTCTGTATACATGAAAGAAATGAGGTAAATAACATGAACGAAAAGACATTCAATGATGTAGTAAATCACATGAAAACCTCTGGATTTGTTTACCAAGGTTCAGAAATTTATGGTGGTTTGGCAAATACTTGGGATTTTGGTCCTTTAGGCATTGAATTAAAGAACAATATTAAAAATGCATGGTGGAAACGTTTCATCCAGGAAAGTGAACACAATGTAGGATTGCAGAGTGCAATCTTAATGAACCCTAATGTATGGGTTGCCAGTGGTCACGTTGGCGGATTTAGTGATCCATTAATGGATTGTAAAGAATGTAAGAGCCGTTTTAGAGCGGATCAATTGATTGAAGAAGCCAGCAATCACACAGTAAACTGTGGTGGTATGTCAAATGAAGATATGGAAAACTATATCGCTGGACATGAAATTACATGTCCAAAATGTGGAGCTAAAAACTTTACAAACATTCGTCAATTTAACTTGATGTTCAAAACATTCCAAGGTGTATTAGAAGATGCGAAGAGTACAATCTATTTGCGTCCAGAAACTGCACAGGGAATCTTTGTCAACTTCAAAAACGTACAAAGAACAATGCGTAAAAAGTTACCATTCGGTATTGGACAGATTGGTAAGAGTTTCCGTAACGAAATTACACCAGGAAACTTCATTTTCCGTACACGTGAATTTGAACAGATGGAACTTGAATTCTTCTGTAAACCAGGAACGGATTTAGATTGGTTTGAATACTATTGTAAAAACTGTGTTCAATTCTTAAAGGATTTGGGTATCAACAAAGAAAACATTCGTTTACGTGCTCATGATCCAGAAGAATTAGCACACTACTCAAATGGTACAAGTGATATCGAATACCACTTCTCTGAACCCATCGGATGGGGTGAATTATGGGGTATCGCAGACCGTACGGACTTTGACTTAAAAGCACACCAGACAACTTCTAAACAAAACTTAGAATATTTTGATCAAGAAGCAAACGAAAAATACATTCCATACGTTATCGAACCAAGTGTAGGTGTTGAACGTTTGATGTTGGCCGTAATGTGTGAAGCTTACCAAGAAGAACAATTAGAAAATGATTCTCGTGTTGTCTTAAAATTACACCCGGCATTAGCTCCATATAAAGTAGCTGTACTTCCACTTTCTAAAAAATTATCTGATCAAGGGGATGAAGTGTTCGCTAAATTAGCTAAACACTTTAGTGTAACGTACGATGATGCACAAAGCATTGGTAAACGTTACCGTCGTCAAGATGCGATTGGTACACCATTCTGTGTTACGGTAGATTTCGAAACCGCAAACGATGGATGTGTTACGGTTCGTGATCGTGATACTATGCAACAAGAACGTATCGCTTTAGATGACCTTGTTTCATATATTGAAAAAAGAATTGAATTTTAATGAGCTGGATATCAGAAGATGATATAAAGGCCATTCGTCAGCAGGCTGATATTGTTGATGTGATGTCCCGTTATATCACATTAGAAAAAAAAGGCAAAGACTATAAAGCAATTTGTCCATTTCATGATGATCACGATCCTAGTTTATCAATCTCAACTGATAAACAAATATTTAAATGTTTCGTATGCGGTACTGGAGGAAACGTCTTCACATTTGTACAAAAGATTGAAAACATTTCATTTCTAGAAGCCGTTTGTAAGGTTGCAGAACTGATTCATTATCCTTTACACATGGATAAAAGTCAGTTTCAACTCAAGGTTGATCAAAATCAGCCTTTATATGACTGCGTTCAATCGTACATTCGCTTTTTAACATATGAGTTGCAGAGTGAGAATGGCGAAAGCGTGAAAAGGTATTTAAGTCAAAGAAAAATAAATGAAGATATTATAAAAAGATTTGAGATTGGGTATGCACCTGAATCGAGTCGTAGTGTGAAGTATCTCAAGGCAAAAGGTTTTAACGAACAAATACTCACAGATACAGGTTTAATTCGTACTCACGATCTAGATACCTATGCCGTATTCGACAATCGATTGATGATTCCAATTCATGATGAAAATGGAAATCCCGTTGGATTTACGGCCAGGCGCTTAAATGAGGATAAGGATGTAGCCAAATATATCAACACTTCTGAAACAAAGATCTATCATAAGGGCAATTTGATTTTTAATTATCATAGAGCCAAAGCATTTGCGAAAAAGAACAAGCGATGCATATTAGTTGAAGGAGCTATGGATGTCATTGCCTTTGAAAAGGCAGATATTCATGAAAGTATTGCTTGTTTAGGAACAGCTTGTACAAAAGAACAAATAACGCTATTAAAACGCTTAAACGTTCCTTTGGTTGTCTGTTACGATGGGGATCGAGCTGGTAAAGCCGCTACCTATAAGTTTGGAAAATTAGCCGTTGATTACGGACTGAATTTTTCCATAGTAAAAAATACAACCGGTAAAGACCCAGATGAAATCTTTAATGAACTAGGAAAAGATGAACTCTATTTATCTGTTCATAAAACTGTATCATTTGTAGAATTCTTATTTGATTATTTACCGAACCAATATGATTTAGACAATTACGAGGATAAGAAAAAATTCACATCGGAAATGCAGTCATTCATTGAAAGGACATGTACCGATTTTGAAAAGGCCGATTATTATTCTCGTATCCGAGATTTGACAGGATTTGATTTATCACATCAATCTGCAAATATTCCGGCACCCAAAAAAGAATCCAGAAATAATGCGGCTGTGGTTCGAAATATAGAGCCATTAAAAAATGGAAGAACACTTGCCGAACACGGTGTTTTATGGATGATTCTAAACAGTAAACTTGCGGCCGATCAATTCAAAGATCAGATTGGTTTTTTCCAAGATCCAGTCTGTGAAGAATTGTCATTATATTGTTACGACATGTATCGAAATATGGACCACATTGATTTTGATGTACTGATGAGCTACATTGAAAAAGAAGACGTCCGTAATTTGTTGGTAAGCCTGATGGAAAACGCGTTTCATGTTGATGGATATAATGAAGACTTCTTTAACGATAGTTTAATGAAGATCAAAGAATGTACTTTACAAGCCCAAATTGACAATCTCAATGATCAGATCAAGAGTGTGCAAGATCCGATGTTAAAGATTTCCTTGGCTAGTAAAAAACAGGAATTAATTATTCAAAGAAATGAAATCTTACATCGAAAGGAAGGATGAAAGAATGGCAAATGAAAAATTAAAGTTTACAAGCTTAGAAGAGGCAAAAGAATTCTTGCTGAAGAGTAAAGAAGAAAATGCCGATGTTTCCCAAAAACAATTCTTAGATGCGGTAAGTGCTTTAAATTTAGATGATGATACAATGGATGATCTATATAACTGGATCGACGAAAACTTAATCGAATTTATCGATGGGGACGAATTAGATGATGATGAAGTCTTAGACGATGATCTAAGCGACGAGGATTTGGACGAAGAAGATTCAATTGCGGAAGAAATTTCGCAATTGGAAAAGACATTCGCTAATGCATCTCATGCCAAGATTAATGACCCCGTTAAGATGTATCTAAAAGAAATTGGTCAAATTCCATTGTTGGATCCAAAAGAAGAGCCCATCATTGCTCGTCAGATCCAAGAAGGGGAAGAAGCCAAAGAAGCGATGAAAAAACCTGATTTAAGTGATGAAGAGAAAAAGAAACACGCAAAAGTCATTGCGGACGGTGAACAAGCCAAACAAATGTTGATTTCTTCAAATCTTCGTTTAGTTGTATCTATCGCTAAAAAATATGTAGGACGTGGCATGTTGTTCTTAGATTTGATTCAAGAAGGAAACTGTGGTCTAATTAAAGCTGTTGAAAAATTTGACTACACAAAAGGTTTCAAATTCTCTACATATGCGACATGGTGGATTCGTCAATCTATTACACGTGCAATCGCAGACCAGGCACGTACAATTCGTATTCCCGTACACATGGTTGAAACGATCAATAAACTAACGCGTATTCAACGTCAATTGGTGCAAGATTTAGGTCGTGATCCATTACCAGAAGAAATTGCCGAAAAGATGGAGAATATTTCAGCGGAAAAGGTTCGTGAAATCCAAAAGATTGCCTTGGATCCAGTCAGCCTAGAAACACCAATCGGTGAAGAAGACGACTCGCACTTAGGTGACTTCATTGAAGATAAGGATACATTATCTCCAGATGATTACACAAACAACCAATTATTAAAAGACGAAATCAATGCCGTTCTACAAGGTCTTACAGAACGTGAAGAAAAAGTATTGCGTTTGCGTTTTGGCTTGTTAGATGGAAGAACTCGTACACTTGAAGAAGTTGGCAAAGAATTTAACGTAACACGTGAGCGTATTCGTCAGATTGAAGCCAAGGCATTACGTAAATTGAAAAATCCAAATCGTTGCAAGCGTTTAAGAGATTTCGTAAAATAATGATACCTTGTTCGAATCGAATTCAAGAAATATTAGAATGGGTGAATGGAGAGTGCATTGCGGACATTGGCTGTGATCATGCCTATGTTGTCTGCAACGCCATTCTGAATCATCAATCTAAAAAAGGCTATGCCTGTGATGTGGCACAAGGCCCATTAGATAATGCCAAGAAAACGATTGAAGAGAATCACTTATCCGATTTGGTATCTTGTCGATTATTAGATGGCATTCAGGGCTTAGAAAGCGATGTAGACCAAATCATTATTTGTGGCATGGGAGGAAAACTCATTATCGATATCCTATCAAACGGAAATTTGTATCGTGGTTTACGTCTTTTATTATCTTGTCATAAAGATGATTTTGCCTTACGAAAATATTTACACGATCATCATATTCATATTGTAAGAGAAAAAATGATTTATGATCATGGACACTACTATCCTGTTCTTGATTGTGTTTGCGAAGATAAGGAACAAGAGGTTTCTACATCCCAACTTTACTTTGGTGTAAACATGCTTATTGATGAAATATATGCAGCGTATTTAGATTTTGAAGAGAATAAGTATAAAAATATTCTTTCCAAAGTCAATAAACCTGAATTTATTGAAAAAATTGAATATATAAAAGAAATCCGTACTCACAGAATTTCCTGAATACGGATTTTTGGTTTTTTCATATCGAAAGATAAATAATCTTTGACTTGATTCGTTAAATACGTAGGCGTACTTGCACCACTTGTAATCGCAATCGTGGTATATTTTTCAAAATCTTTCTTATCAATATCTTCGGCCGTTTGAATCGAGAAGACATGTTCAATGCCAGCCTGTTTTCCAATATCAACAAGTTTTTGCGAATTGTTACTAGTTGGATCTCCCACGACAATCAAACAATCGACGTTTTTTAAATCTAAAATAGCTTGTTGCCGAACACGCGTAGCGTTACAAATCTCATCGTGGAAGAGGGCATTCGGGTATAAGCGTCTAATTTTTTCAAACGTATCCTTCAATTCATAGATCGACATAGTAGTCTGGTTTGTCACAAAGATCTTTGAAGTATTCACTTTAGGAATCTCTTTATGTGGTTCAATCAAATGCACATGCTCACTCATTGTATAAATAGATTCGGCTTCGGGATGTTTATTTTTACCAATATAGAGAATGGTATACTCTTCATCTAAATATTGCTTCACAATCTTTTGTGTTTGAAGTACAAATGGACAACTCGCATCCACCAAAATCAATCCTTTTTCTTTGGCCTTTTCATAGACTTTAGGACTGACGCCATGCGCTGTAAAGATCACAATGCCTTCATGGATTTCATCTAATAATTCCACGCGTGTCTTTGTCTTATCTTCAATGGTATCAATTGAATAATATTGAAGCGCTTTTTTTACATATTGATTATGCACTAGATTACCCAATATGGTAATCTTTTGATCTGGATATTGAATTCTTGTTTTTTTGGCGGTTTCAATGGCTTTTAAAACCCCACCGCAATAGCCCTGAGGCTTGACTATAATGATATTTTGTGTTTTCATGTATACATTATGCCCTAATTTTTTGTATTTGTAAAATGGGAAGAATTTTGGGATAATACTAAAGTAAAGGATGTGAAAATAATGAATAATCGTATTCAAGAAATAATGGATTTAGAACATTTTAAAACTTTAACACCGATTCAAGAACAGGTGTTAAATCGTAAAAATAAAAATAGAGATATCATTGGTGTATCAAGTACAGGATCAGGAAAGTCACATGCTTTCTTTATGCCTATCTTTGAAATGCTAGACTTTGATCAAGACTGTGTACAAGCTGTTATTTCAGCTCCAACTAGAGAACTTGCATATCAATTGTATGATCGTTGTCGTAAGATTGCCAAACACTTCAATGTACGCGTGAAATTAGTCACAGGTGGTATGGAAAAAGTGACACAAATGGAAAAGCAGCCACAAATCGTCATTGGTACGCCTGGAAGAATGAAAGACATGTTTATTAAAGATAATGTCTTGCGTTTGGATACGGCTAAAATTGTCGTAATCGATGAAGCGGATATGACATTAGAATTTGGTTTCTTAGAAGATATTGATGAAATTCTATCGAAGATGGATAAGAAGGTTCAAATGATGGTTTTCTCAGCAACTATTCCAGAATCTTTACAACCATTCTTAAAGAAATATTTATATGATCCAGAATTTATTGAAATCAAAAAGGAAGAAGCTTTCCAAAGCGATGTAAAACACATTTTAGTTCCTTGTAAGCATAAGAGCTACGAACAAAAGATCTTAGACGTACTTCCATGTATTCAACCTTATGTATGTTTGATTTTTGCGAATACTACACTAGAAGCTCAAAGTATTGCGAAAACCATGCGTGAAAATGGATATGATCTAGTCGAACTTCACTCAGGGCTTGAATCACGTGCGCGTATGCAGGCCATTAAAATGATTCAAAGCCAGAAGAAAAGCTACATTGTAGCCAGCGATATTGCCAGTCGTGGAATTGACTTAGAAGGAATTACGCACGTTATTAGTTGTGGATTCCCAAAAGATTTAAAATTCTATATCCACCGTGCAGGTCGTACTGGAAGAGCGAGTCGTGATGGACAATGTATCGCTTTATATAAAGAAAGTGATGCGAAATCAATTCAGTCATTAATCAAACAAGGCATTGAATTTGAACATCAGGATGTAAAGAATAAACAATTTGTAGATTTAAAACCATATGTGAACAAGCGTCCTATGAAAAAGGATGAATTTCATGAAGAAGTGGAAAAAATCGTTCACAAGAAAAAGAAAGTAAAACCAAACTATAAGAAAAGACAACGCCAGGAAATTGATCGTATGAAACGTAGGAAGCGTCGTGAAATGATTAAGTCGGATATTAAGCGCCAACAAAAAGAGCGTGCTAAAGAAAGACAACGCCAAAAAGGAATGGACGTATGATCTATTTAGGTAGTCACGTATCTTTTAAAGCTCCAAATTACTTTAAAGGCGCTATTGAAGAAGCACTATCCTATGGAGCGAATGCCTGTATGATCTATACGGGTCCTCCAAGTAATACGCGTCGTGTGGACGTATCTAAATTAAAGATAGAAGAAGCCAAAGACTATATGGCTGAACACAATTTTTCTATCGATCGCGTGATTGTACATGCACCGTATATCATTAACTTGGCTAATGCTCTAAAACCAGAAACAGCCCAGTTTGGTCAAGACTTTTTAAAGACGGAATTAGAGCGTGTTTCTCAAATTGGTGCAAAAACACTTGTACTGCATCCAGGAAGTCATGTAGGAGCGGGTATGGATGTGGGTATTGAATGGATTATCAATGGTTTAAATGAAGTGTTAGATCATGATGATACAGAAGTTAAGATTGCCCTAGAAACGATGGCTGGAAAAGGCAATGAGTGTGGCTTTACCTTTGAACAGTTAGCCAAAATCTATGAAGGAATCCATAAAAAATCGCGTGTTGGCTATTGTATGGATACATGTCATATTTGGGATGCCGGGTATGATATTACGCATTTTGATGAAGTTTTAGATAAATTTGATTCTATTTTAGGTTTAGAGAATCTTTTATGTATGCATATCAATGATTCTAAGAATCCACTTGGTGCACATAAGGATCGGCACGAAAATTTAGGCAAAGGTTATATAGGATTTGATGTATTGCACTCCATTGTGCATCATCCTAAATTAGAACATGTCACAAAAATATTAGAGACACCTTTTATTGATGGAAAGGCGCCTTATAAAGAAGAAATCTCAGCTTTGCGCTGAGATTTTTTAAAACTTTTCAATTTCTTCCTTTAAACGAGCCACAATCTTGTCTTGAGGAATCTTTTCAATGATTTCACCCTTCTTGATTAATAACCCCTCTTTTTTGCCGCCTGCAATTGCAATGTCGGCATGTTTTGCTTCTCCTGGACCATTGACAGCACATCCCATGATGGCTACTGTGACATCTTTATTGACGGTTTGAAGATAGCTTTCAATCTCATTTACGGCCGGCTCCATATCCCATTGTGTACGTCCACAAGTTGGACATGCGATTAGATTCGGTACGTTTTGAATCAATTTACAATCTTTTAATAATTCTTTGACAATTGGAATCTCTTTTTCAGGAGCCCCATTCACACTAATACGAATTGTATTTCCAATACCTTCATTTAATAATGTGCCTAAAGCTAAGCTGGACTTAATGGCACTTGTCATTGTGGTACCAGCTTCGGTTACACCTAAGTGTAATGGATAATCAAAGGTTTGGGCAGCCAAACGATAGGCTTCAATACAAAGTAATGGATCACTTGATTTAAAAGATAATACAGTATCATAGAAATCTAGATCTTCTAGAATTTGTACATGTCTTTTAGCACTTTCAATCATACCTTGGGCTGTTGGCCTACCATATTTTTCGTGAATATCCTTTTCTAAAGAACCACCATTGATTCCAATACGAATAGGAATGTGTTTTTCTTTACACGCCTTCACAACCTTTTCTACATTTTCTCTAGCCCCAATATTACCTGGATTTAAACGAATCTTATCTGCGCCTGCCTCAATACATGCCAAGGCTAAACGATAATCAAAATGAATATCGGCTACTAATGGAATATGAATTTGTTTCTTAATATCTTTAATGGCTTTGGCATCCTCCATATCCATACAGCTGACACGAATCAATTCGCATCCCATTTTTTCTAGGCTTAAAATTTGTTTGGCAACTTCATCGGCCTTTTTAGTCTCTATGTTACACATAGACTGAATAATGACGTGATTATTATGTCCAATTTCAAGATTTCCTACTTTTACTTGACGAGTTTCTGTTCTTTTCATAGACAACCTCCATGACTAAAGTATACGCCATTCCTTCTTTTTTTTCCATTTCATCTTGGAAACGTGTATAATATATATTGTTTCGTACAAAGGGGGATCCAATTGAAAAAGAGTAGAAAAACATTGAAAAGGGCAAATCAAAATGTATCTGTTGATCAAGTCATTTCCAATCGTATATTGATACTTACACTCACAATAGTCGTGTGCTTCTTGGTCATCTTTTTACGATTGTTTTATCTGCAGATCATTTCATATAATGACTATACCGCAAAGCGTGAAGACTATACGTCCATCAAACAATATACATCGGCACCACGAGGACAGATTTATGATTGTAAGGGAAGAATCTTAGCTAAAACAGTAGTCAGTCACAATATCGTTTTTACTTCACCCAATAATTTTGATGAAGATGATTATGAACTTTATGCCAAGCGTATTGTAAAAGTCTTCAGTGTCAGTGCTAAAGATTTTACGGATGAAGATAAAAAACAAGCGTATATCACTTACAAATCATTCTTATCACCAAGTGATAGTGAATATGCCGCCAATCATTTATTGACTGCTAAAGAATTTAAACAATATAAAAATGGGGCATGGGGTGGTGATGCTGAAAGTAAAAGATATCAAATTTTAATGGATCGTATTGGTAAGAAACAAATTGGAGAAATGTCTCAGGCCGATCTAAAGATGTGTGTCATCTACCAAAGAATGGTGGCCAAACAAAGTACAGGTCAAGAAAATGTTGTATTAGAAGATATCAGTGATGATGATGTCGCGTATTTGGTGGAACATAAAACGGATTTTCCTGGTTTTGACGTTGATTTTGGAGGCTGGAAACGCGAATATCCATATGGCGAATCTTTATCCGACGTTTTAGGTAGTGTTACTACAAGTACCCAAGGATTACCAAGTGAGCTTTCCAGTTATTATCTATCTAAAGGTTATCAATATAATGCAAGTGTTGGGAAATCGGGCCTAGAATATCAATATAATGATTTACTAGCAGGAACTCCAGAAATTGCCAAGATCACCTATGATTCAAAGGGGCTAGCGCAAAAAGAAGTGATTCAGGAAGCTAAAAAAGGATATGACATTCACTTGTCAATTGATATAGATCTTCAATCTACATTAGATAATGTATTAAAGAATACTTTGAGTGAGAATGGGGGTACGAAAAATCGTGAAAACTTCCAATCTTTATTTACGACTGTTTTAAATTCAAAAGATGGTTCGGTACTTGCGATGTCCGGCTACCAAATGGATTTAGACACTAAAGAAATGACTTACTTTGCCTCTGGTAACTATATGTCTTTAGTGAACCCCGGATCTTGTATCAAAGGGGCTACTGTCTATATGGGTGAGAGTGAACATGTCGTAAGTCCAGGTGAAGTGATTGTCGATAAAGTTATGAATATTGGTGGTCAGGAATTTAGTTCGTATGAAGAACATGGACCTGTTGATGATGTATCTGCACTACAAGTAAGTAGTAACGTTTATATGTTTAATGTAGCCATCCGTTTAGCCGGTTCAAGCTATGTAGAAAAAGAACCATTAGCTGTGTCAGACCTTCAAGGTACGCTAAATTTAATGCGTTCTTATTATTCGATGTTTGGCCTAGGCAATAAGACGGGTGTGGACGTGCCAAATGAATCGAGCTCTTATATGGGTTATGGTTCTGAACCAGGTATGTTACTAAACTATTCGATTGGTCAGTTTGATATGTATACACCACTTCAATTGGCTACATATGGTACAACCATTGCCTCAGGTGGTAATTTATATGAACCACACTTTATGGCCTATGCGACAGAAGTCAATTCGAGTGAAGTAATTGTGAGTAATGGCAAAAAAATTAAATCTACATTGCCTGAAAAGAAT
This sequence comes from Holdemanella sp. DFI.5.55, assembly GCF_020593575.1. Classification (NCBI taxonomy): domain Bacteria; kingdom Bacillati; phylum Bacillota; class Erysipelotrichia; order Erysipelotrichales; family Erysipelotrichaceae; genus Holdemanella; species Holdemanella sp. DFI.5.55. The sequence goes on along the minus strand of NZ_JAJDMK010000013.1, from coordinate 23,274 downwards.
GCACAATATTTAGAGCGTGTGCAACAAGGATTTAAAGCCTGTGTATCTTCTGGCTATTGTGGGGATGGGCTAAAGGATATTGGTGTGGAAGTATCGGCTAAAACTGGTACAGCTGAAGTTGGCGACTATACAACCGCAAACCTAGTTGGGTATGCACCAAGTTCGTCTCCAGCGATGTCTTTTGCGTGCTCGGCACCGACTTCTTCAATGAATACTAAGAACGTTGCACCAAACATTTGTACAACGGCTGTTATGCCAGAAGTGGTAAAAACATATTTTGAATTGTATCCAGCTAGTTAAAATTTTGAAAATGACTTGAAATTGACTTGTAAGTTATGCTAGAATCAACTAGTAATTACTAATGTGAGGAGGACTGAACATGAGAGATCGTATTACATTTAAGTGCTCTGTTTGCGGTGAAGAAAACTATATTGGTACAAGAAATAAGAAAAAACATCCTGAACGTATGACTGTTAAAAAATATTGTCCAAAATGCAATCAGCAGACTGAACATAAGGAGAAAAAGTAAGAAAGACCGTTTTATTCGGTCTTTTTTATGTATTAGACTATGAAAGTACTTCAACAACCCTTAGGACCCGTACAGGCTAATTGTTATTTGGTGATGGAAAATCATCATGCCATCTTGATTGATCCTGCAGATATGTATCCAAACCTTGAATTCATCTTAAAAGAAAATGAATGCACTCTAGAAGCCATTGTTTTAACACATGCTCACTTTGATCATATTTCTGGCGTAGATAAGATTGTGGATGTATTCCATTGCGATGTGTATTTAAATCCCAATGAATTTGATTTTCTTCAAGATTCCGATTTAAATTCATCTTCTGCCTTCTATATGGATGTTACATGTGTCGCAAAATGTAAACCCATTTTAGAAGGAAAGAACACCATTGCAGGATTTGATATAGAAGCCATGTATTGTCCAGGACATTCCATCGGTTCAACTGTATTAAAAATTGAAGATTGTTTATTTACTGGAGACGTTTTATTTCAAGGATCTATTGGAAGAATGGATTTGGCAACAGGCTCTGTATCTAGTATGAAACAATCCTTAAAAAAATTGGTTCAATTAGACAAGGATTATAAAGTATATCCAGGTCATGGCCCATCCACTTCTTTATCGCAAGAGAAAAAATGGAACGAAAGTTTAAAATATGCAGAAATTTATTAAAATTTCTGCTTTTTTTTTCGTATATGAGAAGGGGGTGATAAAAAATGGATGACTTATTGCAAGATCTCATTGCGTATGCGATTGAAAAAAAGGCAAGTGATATTCATTTTGTTATGCAGAATCAAAAACTTCAAATCAAACTTCGAACGCAAAATGATATGTTAGATGTTTACCAAGATATTTGGCAACCTGCATTCTTTGAGTATCTCAAGTTCATTTCTAGAATGGATCTTACCAGTCCATATGTTCCACAGAGTGGCCAATTCAAAATTTTACTTCATAATCACGAAATCTTTTGTCGTTTCAGTATGCTGAATAATCATAACGTGCAAACGGGTGTTATTCGAATGTTGAATACGATGCATGCGATTGAACTAAAAGCTTTATCTTTATGGAAAGAAGACACGAATTTTTTCAATTCACTTGTGCCATTAAGACAAGGCCTTGTCATCAGTGTAGGTCCGACCAATAGTGGAAAGACCACGACTCTACATGCCTTACTTCATGAGATTGCCAAAACTAAAAAGCATAAAGTAGTCAGTCTTGAAGATCCCATTGAGATTGAGGATGATTCTTACTTGCAGCTGCAGATCAATGAAAGTATGGGATTTACCTATGATGTCGGCATTGAACAATTGTTGCGGCATGATCCTGACATTATTTGTATTGGTGAAACAAGAAACAGTTATACCGCAAAGATGGTCTTGAGAGCGAGTTTAACCGGTCACTTTGTTTTTACGAGTATTCATGCCAAAGATGGGAAGGAGTGTATTCGTCGTCTTGAAGATCTAGGTGTATCTAAGAAAGATCTGGCTAGTGTTTGTACGGCCATTATTTCGCAACGCCTATATTCTAAAGGTGACTCTAAGGTATGTGTTTATGAAATTATGGATCAAAAAACGTTGCAGTATGTCTTGGAACACGGAAGGTATCCAAAAGAATTTAAAACTTTATCTAAAAAGATTACAGAAGGCATTAAAAAAGGATATATCGTGGATGCCCAAGCAAAGTACGATAGTCTTAGTTTATCGGGATGAAATTGAACAATTTGCGATGTTGATGAATCAAGGCTTGCCATTAGATACGTTGATTCGTTTAACATTTAAAAAGGATGAAGAAATCATAACGTATTTAAAAGAAGGGATGAATCTTCAAGAAATATTTACTCTAAATCAAAAGAAATTGTATTTTAAATATTTGCGAATTCTATCTGAAAAATTAAATTTAAGAGATGCGTTGGATTGCGTAAATAAAATTGAGAAAAGTTCGAATACTTTTTTTGAAACACTTTTAAAGAAGATTAGCTATCCGTTCTTTTTATTGATCTTTGCGTTCTTTATGATTCTATTCTTTTCAGACTATGTCCTTGTTCAAATGAAAGACTATATTTCAAATGGGATGGTATTTGTGCTTATCCATCTATTAAAGTGGGGGTTTGGATTTGCGATTCTATCCATGATCTTCTATTTGTTTCTTTATTATGTATTGTTTTATAAATACAATTCGAAAATGAAATGTCCATTTCGGTTAATGAAAAAAATGATATCGCTCCAATTTGTATGTATGTATCAAGCTTTAGACAAGTCTTATACTTCGACACAGGAAATTTTAGAAACATTAGCGTGTATGGATTTTAGTGTTGTTGGAAAGGTTTCAAATGAAATTCTTGCATGTTTAAAAAATGGAAAGAGTCTAGAAGAAAGTTTTCTAGAAATCGACGTGTTTGATTCGGATTTTAAAAAGATGTTGGTCTATGCCTTAACGAGCAACCAAATGCATGTCTTTTTTGACTTGTACATGAAGAAATGCAGTTTGGATTTAGACAAGTCTGTCAAGAAGATATCGACGGGTATTCAATTGTTTTCGTATATCAGTATTGGAATCTTAGTTTTGATTGTCTATCAAATTATGATGATGCCACTCAATATGTTAAATCAATTCTAAAAGGAGAAAGAAAAATGGAAAAGAAAAATGGTTTTACAATACTTGAAATGATGATTGTGATGTTGATTGTTGCGCTACTTTTATTGATCACACTTCCAAATATTCAACAAAAAGAAAAAATTATTCGTAATAAGGGGTGTGAAGCTTTACTTGAAATTGTCAACTCGCAAATCATGTTATATGAAATCGATCAATTAGAAACGCCAACAAGTGTGCAGGAATTGATTGATTTTGGTTATTTAAAAAAGGGACAGGATACATGTCCGGATCATAGTAAAGTGGTGATCGTAGATGGGCAAGCCGTATCCCAATAAGAATGGATTTACCCTTGTTGAAATGTTAGTGGTGCTGCTTATTGTTTCTATGCTTGGATTTGGACTTTCTACAAAGATGCACTCTTCTTTATATGTGTTTATGAAAAATCTGCAGACTCTATGTGTTACGGCTCAGGAAAAAGCGTATGTAAAACATCGAAAAGTATATGTTGAAATTGGTGATTCGATCTATATGGATGATGTCGAATATAAGATACCACATGGTATTGCGTGTGATCATGTATCTTTTTACTACAATTCCAAGGGCAACATGTCTAAGGCTATGTCACTCCATTGTCAAAATGCATCGAGTCAAATGAAACTTGTTTTCCAGGTTGGAGCTGGGAGGGTTCGTCTTGAAAAAGAATAATGGCTTTTTACTCGAAGATGCCTTGTTTGCGTTCTTTGTGATTTTGGTTTGTGCAAGTCTTATATTGAATGGCATTTATACTTTATATTTCCAAAGGAATCTTAAGATTGATGAAAAAATTGAAAAGAAATGGTTTTACTCTGATTGAAGCTTTGTTGGCGTTGTTTATCACAAGTTTAGTCAGCTTATTAGGCTGTATGCTTATGCGTTGTGCTTTACAATTTGCCCATATGGATGTGGATACACAGAATCAATTTGCGGTTTTACAATTAAGAAGAGAACTTGCACAATCAAATGATTTGAAAATAGAATCGGATTGTCTAAGTTATATTCTAAATCATGAAAAGAAAGTCTTGTATTTTGATAAGCATCGCATTGTGAAGAGTCCTGGCTATGAAATCTATATGGAACAAATTGATGAGGCTATATTTTATAAGAAAGAAGATGGATATTATGTTTGGTTCAAAAAGAAGAATAAAACCTATGACTTTGAACTCTATTAATGGGTATGCGAGTGAAGTAAGTTTAGTGTGTTTATTTCTTGTGCTTCAGATTGTATCCTTTTTATCGTTGAGTACCCTTCAAAATGTGTATTTATTAAAAGCGAATCAACAAAATATTCTTGAACTATCCATTGTAGATCATGCCAAGCATATGATCCATCATAATAATCGCATTAAGTTGTGTCATACGAGTGAAAAAATAATAAAGGACAAAGATGAAAGGATACAGAATATAGATGTGCATTTTGAAGATCATGAGACTTTTATTGAATGTACATATTTAGATGTTTCAATGAAAATCTATTATGATGATAAGGTAATCGTTTCGGTTGATATTGACGAACAATGAAAAAAACGATAAAATTGATGCATAGCGATGAATTAGAGTAGTAGAAGGAAATGACAATTTTTAGAGAGCTAAAGTTGGTGAAATTTAGCATTGTACAGCCTTTGAACTTGCTAAGGAGCTGATGAGTAATGTTATCCGTATACTCTGCGATAAAGAGTTTGAGGGCACAATGAGAATTGTGAACTAAGGTGGTACCGCGTACAAACGTCCTTAGATTTCAAGGACGTTTTTTATTTTTAATAGGAGGCTAATATGTACGATCATTTAGAAGTAGAAAAAAAATGGCAGAAATATTGGGCAGATCATGAAACATTCAAAACGGATGTTTGGGATTTTTCAAAACCTAAATTTTATGCACTAGACATGTTCCCATACCCAAGTGGTGTCGGATTGCATGCTGGACACCCAGAAGGATATACAGCTACAGATATTGTTTCGCGTATGAAACGTATGCAGGGATATAATGTGCTTCACCCAATGGGATATGATTCATTTGGACTTCCAGCTGAACAATATGCTGTTCAAACAGGAAATAACCCAAATGGCTTCACACAAACAAATATCAAGACTTTCACAAAACAGTTGCAGGAATTAGGATTTGACTATGACTGGTCAAAAATGATCGCAACATCTGATCCAGATTTCTATCATTGGACACAATGGATCTTTAAACAATTGTACAAAGATGGCTATGCCAAATATGTAGACATGCCAGTAAACTGGTGTGAAGAATTGGGTACAGTATTATCGAATGATGAAGTTATCGATGGTAAGAGTGAACGTGGTGGATATCCAGTTATTCGTAAAAATATGAAACAACTATGTATCGACCAGGCTGCTTTTGCGGAACGATTACTAGAAGGTTTAAATGAAATTGATTGGCCAGAATCGACAAAGGAAATGCAAAGAAACTGGATTGGTCGTTCAACAGGTGTTGAAGTTCAATTTGATATTGTTGGTGGTGGAAAATTCTCTATCTTTACAACATGTATTGAAACAATTTATGGTATTACATTCATGGTGCTTGCACCAGATGGAGATTTAGTACAAGAATTAATGCCAAGAATTCAAAATCAAGAAGAAGTAAAAGCTTATATTCAAGAAACGGTTTCAAAATCTGAAATGGACCGTACAGAATTGAATAAAGGAAAAACAGGATGTCGTCTAGAAGGTATTAAGGCAATTAACCCAGTCAATGGAAGGGAAGTTGAAGTCTTTATTGGAGATTTCGTTTTAGCAAACTATGGAACAGGAGCTGTCATGGCTGTACCAAGTCATGATCAACGTGACTTTGAATATGCGATTGCCCACAATATTGACAGGATTCAAGTTATCGAAGGACAAGACGTAAGTGAACATGCCTTTGAAAAACAGGACTATTTAGGAAAAGGCTGCAAGCTAATCAACTCCGAAGAATTTACAGGTCTTACTGTAGAAGAGGCAAAAGTAGCGATTACGAAAAAATTAGTGGATATGGGGATTGCCAAAGAAGCAGTTAACTATCGTTTCCGTGAATGGATTTTTGCTCGTCAGCGTTATTGGGGAGAACCAGTACCAATCGTACACTTAGAAGATGGAACTGACTATGTTCTTCCAGATGAAGAATTGCCGTTGATTTTACCGGAGTTAGAAGACTATAAGGGACACAATGGTAATGCACCACTTGAAAATGCGACAGAATGGAAACAATACAACAAAAATGGCGTAAAGGGTGTTCGTGAAACAAGTACTATGCCTGGATCTGCCGGATCTTCATGGTATTATTTACGTTACATTGATCCACACAATGATAAACAATTGGCTGATCCAGAATTAATAAAACACTGGATGCCTGTTGACTTATATGTTGGTGGACCAGAACATGCGGTAGGACACTTGATGTATTCACGTATCTGGAATAACTATTTATACGATAAGGGTATTGTCGCATGTAAGGAACCATTCAAGAAATTAGTACACCAAGGTATGATTTTAGGTGAAAATGGAATCAAAATGGGTAAACGATTCCCAGAATATGTAGTCAATCCTTCAGATATCGTAAAGAAATATGGTGCCGATACACTACGTTTATATGAAATGTTCATGGGACCATTGGAACAAAGTAAACCATGGTCAATGGCTGGATGTGATGGTGCTAGAAGATGGATTGATCGTGTTTATCGTTTATTTATTGAATCTGGTAAAATCACAGATACAAACGATGGTAAATTAGATAAAGTATATAATCAGACAGTTAAAAAGGTTACCGAAGATTATGAAGCATTAGGTTTCAACACAGCTATTTCACAAATGATGATCTTTGTGAATGAAGCATATAAGGCTGACACCGTTTATAAACCATATGCCGAAGGAATCGTGAAGATGCTTTCATGTATTACACCTCATATTGGTGAAGAAATGTGGCAATTATTAGGTCACGAAGATACAATTGCGTATGAGCCTTGGCCAACATATGATGAAGCTAAATTAGTGGAAGATACAATCACTTGTGTTGTTCAGGTCAATGGTAAAGTGCGTGGTAAGTTTGAAGCGGCTGTTGGTTCTAGCAATGAAGAACTTCAAAAACAAGCGATGGAACTTGAAACAGTTCAACGCCAGCTTGAAGGTAAGACAATTCGTAAAGTGATTGTTGTTAAGGGTAAAGTTGTAAACATTGTTGCCAACTAAGAAGGTGTGTTTATGCAAATCAAAACCATAAGTGTTCATAAATATCATGAATATTTGGATACGCTTCACGAAAAAGAGTTTCTTCAATCCGACTATCAAGGTATGAAATTCTCGCAGCGAGGATGGGAAGTTGAATATATTGAAGCCATAAAAGATGGTAAGACAGTTGCCTTTAGTATGATTGCTTGTATGCCGTTAATGAAAGTATTTAAGTATTGTTATATTCCTAGAGGATTCTTTATGGACTATCATTCTAAAGAAGATGTGATTTCTTTTACATCTTCTTTGAAAAAGTATTTAAAAAAGAAAAATGTGATCTATGCTGAAATTGATCCGTGCATTGAATTTGTGCAAAGAGACAAAGATGGAAATATCGTTGAGAATGGTTACGACAACAAAGATGTAGTAGAAAATCTAAAGGCAGCTGGCTTTTTACATTTGCCAATGAAACCAGGCTATGACATCTCTAAAGAGTGTCGCTGGGTTTCTGTTTTGAATCTAAAAGGCAAGACAAAAGAAGAAATCTTTAAAGAGTTTTCATATCAGACACGACAAGACATTCGTACTTATGAAAAGTATTGTGTGAAGACACGTGTCTTGAATGAAGATCAATTGGATGTTCTTGATGAAATGGAAAAGGAAACCAGTGAAAGACAAGACTTTGAAGCTATGAGTTTGGATTTCTATAAAGATTTATATCATTTTTATGGTAAATCCCACATTGAAACGGTATTGTCTTATCTCGATCTAGATGCTTATACGATTAAGATGCAAAGTGAGTTTGATAAGACTTCAAAAGATATTGAAAAGACAAAGACTTTCTTGGAACAAAATCCTGGTAATGTCAAAAAGGAAAAACGTTTAAAGACGGATGAAGAATACTACAATTCTTTACAGAAGAAGCTTTCGCATATTGAAGAATTGAAACAAGAGTATGGTAAAGAGATTCCTTTGGCATGTTGTTTATTTGTCAAATATGGACATCAAATCGTATATCTAGTTGGTTCTAGTAACTATGAACATAGAGTTTTTAGAGGTCCTTATGCGATTCAATGGAAGATGATTCAAGAAGCTATTGATGAAGGCTATGATCTATATAATTTCTATGGTATTAGTGGATACTTTCGTAAGGATGAAGAAGGGTATGGTGTATTTGACTACAAGCGTGGTTATAATGCGGTTGTACGTGAATATATTGGTAACTTCATCCTTCCATGTAAACCATTTATTTTTAAAATTTACAACAATTTAAAACATATTTATTGAGTTTAGATTCTAGATTCGATATAATAAATGCGCTATGATAAGAAAGAGTACACAGATTATCTATTTCTTAGAGAGAAACTGGCTGGTGTAAAGTTTCAAATAGGCCTGTGGAATACACCTTGGAGCTTCAATTTTGACGTATACCTGCGTTAAAGGTTTAAGTGCATACAAAAAAATATTTTGTATGAAGTAAGGTGGTACCGCGATTCAATCGTCCTTATAGGGCGATTTTTTTTATTATCAGGAGGAAAAAATGGAATTATTTGAAGAATTGAAATGGCGTGGTTTAGTTGACAACGTCACAAGTGAAGAAGTAGAAGATGTCATCAATAATGGGGAAGTTACATTCTATATTGGTACAGATCCAACGGCAGATAGCTTGCACATTGGGCATTATTCATCTTTATTAATGGCAAAACGTTTAGAAAAACATGGACATCACCCAATCATGTTGGTGGGTGGAGCCACTGGATTTATTGGAGATCCAAAGGCAACTGGAGAAAGAAGTATGTTGACTCCAGAAGTATTAAAATCAAATTATGATGCATTACATGCACAAATCTCTAAATTATGGGGCTTTGACATGGTCAATAACTTAGATTGGACAAAAGATATCACAATTATTGATTTTTTACGTGACTATGGAAAATTATTCAACGTAAACTATATGTTGAATAAAGAAACTGTTAAAAAACGTTTAGATTCAGGAATCAGTTATACAGAATTTTCTTATATGATCCTTCAATCTTTGGACTTCTTAAATCTATACCAGACCAGAGGTTGTACAATGCAGATTGGTGGACAGGATCAATGGGGAAATATCACTTCAGGTCTAGAGTTAATTCGTAAAAAATGTGGCGCGGACGTGAAATGTTATGGGTTGACTATGCCATTAATTACGAAAGCGGATGGAACTAAATTTGGTAAGAGTGAAACGGGAACGGTTTGGTTGGATCCTAAAAAGACTTCACCTTACGAATTATATCAATTCTTATTCAACACGGATGATTCAAAGGTCATTGAATATTTAAAGAAATTAACATTCCTAACAAAAGAAGAAATTGATGCTTTAGAAGTATCTTTAAAGGAAGATGCTGGAAGACGTGAGGCACAAAAGAAATTGGCTGAAGAAGTTGTACGTGATTTACATGGTGAAGAAGGTTTACAATCGGCTTTAAAAATCACAAACGCATTATTCAGAGGTCAACTCAATGATTTGGATGAACAACAACGTTTAGATGCGGTTAAAAACATGGATAAAGTAGATCAAGAATCTGGAAAGACTTTAATCGATGTTTTAGTAGAGGCTAAGATTGCTTCGAGTCGTCGTGAAGCTAGAGAGTGGATCAAAGGGAATTCCATTAGCTTAAACGGTGTCAAAGTCAATGATGAAGCTTTAGTTATTGATTCTACTCAAGCATATGTATCTAACTATGTAATCATTCGTCGTGGTAAGAAAAGATATTATTGTTTAAATTTGAAATAAATAAAAATACGTGGTTAGACATGTTTGCCTTGCCACGTATTTCTTTTTACCATTAACTTATCAATTTCATTTGTCACAATCGTTTTCTTGATTGTCCATTTTGGCACAATTAGATCTTTCGCAATTCCATCACCTGTTAAACGTTCAATGATGACTTCTTGGGGTAATAACTCCAATTGATCGACTACAATATCGACATATTCTTCTAAAGTTAAAATATGAAATGGTTCTTTTTCATATTCTTTAGCCATTTGTGTCCCTTCAATCAAATGCAGCATATGAATCTTGATCGCATCAACAGGATGTTTAGAAATCTGTTTGACAGTTTCTAACATGTCTTGTTTGGCTTCACCAGGAAGTCCATTGATAATATGTACACATGTTTTGATGTTTGTGTCCTTTAATTTGTCTAACCAATCAAACACGATTTGTGTTGAATGTTTTCGATTACAGCGTTCCATGGTGCTTTCATGTACGCTTTGAAGACCTAACTCTAGCCAGACTTCTTTATTTTGACTATTTAAGTAGTCTATAATTTCATCATTTATACAATCGGCACGTGTTGCGATCGCAACGCCAGGAATGTATGGGTCTTTAAAGAAAGGGTCATATATTTTCTTCAAGATAGGTAGTGGAGCATATGTATTGGAATAACTTTGAAAATACGCAAACCCAATACAATCAGGCCACTTATTTTGCATGCGCTTTAAGCCTTCTTTATATTGTTTTTGTAAAGAATCATCAAAACATAAAATACTATCACCTGAGCCCATACTCGAACAGAAAGTGCATCCTCCTGTTCCTTTAAATCCATCACGGTTTGGACAGGTAAAGCCAGCATTTAATGGAATCTTCGCTACTTTTTGATGGTATTTGTTGCGAAAATAATAATTAATGGTTTGATATCTTTTATTGTCATTTGAATAAGGATAAGGATTGTTCATTATATCACCCAAAACATTCTAACATAAAAAGAAACTGCGTGTGCAGTTTCTTATAACTCTCTTCCAATAACTTTTGCGATGGCTTTTCCTTTTTCAATAAGTTCGGCATAACGTTTTGGTTTTAAGCTTTGAGCACCATCACTCCAAGCATTTTCTGGATCGTCATGCACTTCAATGATCAATCCATCAGCACCAGCTGCAATAGCAGCAAGAGATAAGGACTCAATTAATTTATAATCACCAGCGGCATGACTTGGATCAATGATGATCGGTAAGTGTGTTCTTTCTTTAATGATTGGTACAACACTTAAATCCAATGTATTTCGTGTATAGGTTTCAAATGTACGAATACCACGTTCACAGAAAATGACGTTTGGATTTCCTTCTGACATAATGTATTCAGCAGCCATGATCCATTCTTGAATCGTAGCACTCATACCGCGCTTTAATAAAATTGGTTTTTTCGTTTTTCCTACAGCTTTTAATAAATCAAAGTTTTGCATATTACGCGCACCAATCTGAATGATATCTACGTTTTCTACGAATTCATCTAAGTGTTCTGCACTCATAAGTTCAGATACAATAGGAAGTCCTGTTTCTTCTCTAGCTTTTACCATGGACATGATTCCTGCAGTACCCATACCTTGGAATGCGTATGGGCTTGTTCTAGGCTTATAAGCGCCACCTCTTAACATATCAGCACCGGCTGCTTTTACTTCTTTGGCAATACGACAGATTTGGTCTTCACCCTCAACAGAACATGGACCTGCAATCATCGCAATTTTTTTGCCGCCGATTTGAATACCATTCACATCTACAATGGTATCTTCTGGATGAAACATACGGTTGGCCAATTTATAAGGTTGAGCAACACGTTGCACGTTATAGACGATAGGGTTAGCCATAACGCTTTTTTCATCTACGATACTTGTATCTCCAACTAAACCAAAGACGTTATAGTTATCTCCTTGAATCATTGTGACTTGAAGATTCATGCCTTCGAATTTGTCAATCAATTTGTCGACATCGTGTTTGGGTGCATTTTTCTTTAAAGTAATAATCATAATAATATCCTTCTTTCCATTTGTGAGTAACAAAAAAGCATTAACAGTAAAATTGTTAATGCTTAAAAGCCCTAATTAAAATACCATTCAGTTGTGATTGGCTTAATTAGGGCTATCTAAAGTAAAAGTAAAAATATGTAGATTGAATGTTCATGTTAATCACCTGGCTATACTATAGCTCATTCAATGAAAATATGCAAGTTATTTTCTGAAAATAGTTACATTGTATCTTGTCAACCTCCTTGGCAAAACTGGTTATATTTTTGTCATTTCTTGTCGAAAAATGTAAAACAAAATAAACGTGCTATAATCTAAGTAGCAATACAAATCATATAGGAGGTACATAATATGAAAGTCAATATTGTAGGAAAAAACATCACAGTAACTCAGGGAATCTCAGATAAGATCCATAAAAAATTGGATGTTTTAACAAAGTACTTCATTATCGGAGAGGATGATGTAGCGAATGTCTTGGTTCGTACATATCCAACAAAACAAAAAATTGAAGTTACAATCCCAACACGTTATGCGATTCTACGTGCCGAGGTTGTAGATGACGATTTATATGCAGCTATTGATCGTGCTATAGATAAATTGGAAGATCAAATTCGTAGAACAAAAACACGTTTAACACGTAAAAATAAAGAATCACTTGCGGAAGCTTTCTTAGATCATGAATTATTTAATGATGAAGATGTAGATGATGACGAAGTAGTTCGTACTAAATCTATCGTTCCAAAGGAAATGAGCTTAGATGAAGCCATCATGAAAATGGAATTATTAGGACACGATTTCTTCATTTATAAAGATGATGAAACAAATAAGATTGCCGTTTGCTACAAACGTCATGATGGTGGCTATGGCTTGATTGAAACAGAATAAACGCGTGAAAGACATGTCAAAATGGCATGTCTTTTGTTCTGAAAGAAAAAAAAGAATATAAGTTTGAATAAGTTATTCTTTGTGCTATAATTATGTTCGTTAAGGAGGTTTTTCCCATGGGATTTATGGATAAAGTAAAAGACTTCGTTGCTCCAATCGAAGAAGATGATGATTATCAAGAAGCACCACAAGCTGAAAAGGTAGAAGAAGTAGAACCTCAAAGTCGTTATGAGAGACCAAAAACTCGTACGAACGCAACTTCTTTGAATTCAAATACAAAAATGGTATTGTTTGAACCAAGAAGCTTTGGAGAAGCTGAAGAAGTAGGACAACGCTTAAAAGAAGGTCGTGCTGTAGTAGTTAACTTACACAAGCTAGATCGTGATTATGCACAACGTACAATTGATTTCTTAACAGGTGTTGTTTATGCGCTTGATGGAAAAATTCAGAAAATCGGTCAAAACGTAATTTTATGTTCTCCAGCTGAAATTGGTGTACAAGGAACTATTTCATTAGGAAGTCCAGACGACTTCGAAGATGAAGACTAATAATTACTTTTAATGAGCTCATTTATGGTAGGTCATGAGGTGTTTATTTCGCAGATGAAAGATCAAATTCGTATCTTTCAAAAACAAAATAGGCCGATCATGACCTATTTTTTATCGATTTCTGAACAGAACATTCTTCAAAGCATGGTGCCCAAAAATATATGTCTTGTTTTTGATGGTGGGTACGAGAATGCAGAAAGAAAGATCGCATGTTTTATACCTGAAGGGTATGAGGGCTTTAGTGATTGCGTTTGTCTACATGCCACATACAATTCAAAATTTAAAACATTAACCCACTCCGATCTTTTAGGATGTTTAATGCACTCTGGCATTGAAAGAAGTGTTATTGGGGATTTGATTGTGCAAAAAGAGAATCTATATATCTTTTGTAAAGAAAAGATTTCAAAATATATCATTGACAATTGTACGCAGATTGGTAAGTGTACAGTTCATTTTGAAGAGTGTTTAGACTATATCATTACGGAAAATAACAAAAAAGAAATACATGTTATGTGCAGCAGTTTACGGTTAGATAGTGTAGTTGCGCAATTGTCACATTGTTCTAGAAGTGAAGCGTTAAAAAAGATTCATGCAGGATTTGTGAAAGTTAATGATGTGGTACTTGAACAAAATTTACAATTGTGCAATAATGATTTCGTGTCAATCAGAAAGACAGGTCGATTCCAGTTTAAAGAAGTGGTTTCTACCACAAAAAAGGGTAGACTTGTTTTGAACTTTGATCAATATATTTAGCTAAGATAAAGACACGCCTTTATTCGTTAGGATTGTAGAGAGCAATGAGTTTTGGTGAAACATTGTATGAATAAGAATTAAGGTATCCCTTTTGAGCTGATCTTATGAAATGATAGTAGTTTGATCCGGTTGAGCCGTTATCTCATGAAAGTGCATAGTGAAAACTATGAATTAAGGTGGTACCGCGTGTTTATTACGTCCTTTTATAAGGACGTTTTTTTATTTGGAAAAGGAGATAAAGTATGGACTACAAAGAAACACTTCATATGCCTAAAACGGCATTTGAAATGCGTGGAAATTTGACTAAAAAAGAGCCTGGTTTCCAAAAACGCTGGCAAGATGAAAAATTGTATGAGAAGATGTTAGAAAGAAGAAAAGGAGCAGAATCATTTGTATTACATGATGGTCCTCCTTACGCAAATGGTGACATCCACTTAGGACATGCCTTAAATAAGGTATTAAAAGATGTCATTGTAAAATCTCACTTTATGGAAGGATACAACACACCATATATTCCAGGATGGGATACACATGGTTTACCAATTGAAACCGCTGTGACTAAATTGGGGTATGACCGTAAGAAAATGGGAATTGCTGAATTTAGAAAAATCTGTTACGACTATGCTTTAAAACAAGTAGCCAATCAAAAAGCAGGATTCTTAAGCCTAGGATCGATTGGAGATTATGATCATCCATATATCACTCTTCAAAAGGGTTTTGAAAAACACCAGATCGAAATCTTTGGAAAGATGGCCATGAAAGGTTTAATCTACAAAGGATTAAAACCAGTATATTGGTCACCAAGTAGTGAATCAGCTTTAGCGGAGGCAGAAGTTGAATATAAAGATGTAAAGAGCCCAACTATTTATGTTAAATTTGCTGTTAAAGACGGAAAAGGTGTATTGGAAACAGACTGCAACTTTGTGATTTGGACAACAACACCTTGGACAATTCCTGCAAACTTAGGAATTAGTGTAAATCCTGATTTTGACTATTCATTAGTGGATACAGAAAAGGGAAAATTGATTATGCTTTCAAGCATGGTTGAAGAATTATGTGATAAGTTTGAAGTTGAAAAACGTGATGTTTTAAAGACTTTCAAAGGAAAAGAATTCGAATACATTACATGTACACACCCATTGTATCCAGAAAGAGAAAGTTTATTGATGTGCGGAGATCACGTAACAGCTGATGCTGGTACTGGATGTGTTCATACAGCACCTGGATTTGGTGTGGATGACTTTAACATTGGTATGAAATATGGTTTACCAGTATATTGTAACGTTGATGCACAAGGATGCATGATGGATGATGTTGGTGAATGGCTTGCCGGCCAATATGTGGAAGATGCCAACAAGACAGTCACTCAAAAATTAGATGAATTGGGTGTATTATTAAAACTTCAATTCATTACCCACTCTTATCCACATGACTGGCGAACTAAAAAGCCTATTATTTTCCGTGCTACAACACAATGGTTTGCGTCAATTGATCAAATTCGTGATGAACTGTTAGAACAAATTCACTCTGTATCTTGGGTACCTGCTTGGGGTGAACAACGTATGCACAATATGATTGCTGATCGTAATGACTGGTGTATTTCTCGTCAACGTGCTTGGGGTGTTCCAATTCCTATTATTTATGGAGAAGACGATACTCCAATTATGGATCAAGCTATTTTTGATCATGTAGCCAAGTTAGTTAGTGAATATGGATCAAACGTTTGGTTTGAAAGAGACGTTAAAGATTTATTACCAGAAGGGTATACAAATGAACATTCACCAAATGGTATCTTCCGTAAAGAAACAGATACTATGGATGTTTGGTTTGACTCAGGATCAAGTCATACAGGCGCTATGATGGATCGTGGTTTGGGCTATCCTGCTGACTTATATTTTGAAGGAAGTGACCAATATCGTGGTTGGTTCAACTCTAGTTTGATTGTTGGTACTGCCGTTCATGGTAAAGCTCCATACAAACAAGTTTTATCACATGGTTTCGTTATGGACGAAAAGGGAGTTAAGATGTCTAAATCACAATGGAATGCCGTAGCTCCTAGTGAAATCACAAAGAAATATGGTGCAGATATCTTACGTTTATGGGCTTGTAGCGTAGATTATCAAGCGGATGTTTCAATGGGTCAAAAGATTTTGAAACAAGTCAGTGAAAACTATCGTAAAGTACGTAATACATTGCGTTTCTTAATGGCAAACTTAGATGATCAAAAATTTACTGCCAAAGATTGTGTAAACTTCAATGAATTAAGTGAATTGGATCAATATATTTTAACCGAATTAAAGGATGCTGTAGATTTCTGTAGAAAAGCTTATAATGAATATCGTTTCTCCGATGTTGTTACATATTTGACAAACTTAATGACAAATGAATTATCCGCTTACTACTTAGATTACACGAAGGACATTCTTTATATTGAAAAAGAAGATGCACCAGTTCGTCGTCAAGTTCAAACTGTACTTTATAATGCTGTTGAAGTGATGACTAAATTGTGGGCTCCAATCTTGGCTCATACTTGTGAAGAAGTCAATGACTACATGCACTTTGATGCCGAAAGTATTCACTTAACGACATTCAAAGATCTAGAATTGGATTTTGATGTTGAAAAGATCAAAGCGGATATGGAAGAATTATTTAAAGTTCGTAAGGATGTCTTCAAAGCATTAGAAAATGCACGTGCTGAAGGTTTAATTGGTAAATCATTAGAAGCACATGTCGTATTACATGTAAGTGATGCACAAAAAGAAATTATGGATCGTGTATTAAGTAATGCAGCACAATGGTTTATTGTATCTAAAGTCACATTCACAACGGATGAATTAGAACAATTTGAAGTTTGTCAGGTACAAGTAGAAAAGGCTACAGGTCATGTATGTCCTCGTTGCTGGAACTATACTGAATCTGATAATGAAGATGGATTGTGTGATCGTTGTAACCACGTATTACATGACTAATATGTAAATGAAAAGAGTAACTCTAATCGACAAGAGTTACTCTGTTTTTTATTTTATCAGTTGTGATGATTTTATAATCTTTTGTTTCTAAATCCGATGAAACATCACTATCTTTATCTACGATCCATATGGCTTGTACATCATAATCCAGTGTGGATAAATATTTCTTTCCATCTTCAACACTCATACAGAACAACGTTGTACTTAAGGCGTCGGCCTTGCCTGAATCTTTTGTGATGACGGTTACACTTCGAACATAGTTTGCAGGATAACCGGTTTTAGGATCAATGATATGGGAATATTTTTTATTCTTATATGTAAAATATCTTTGGTAATCTCCACTTGTAACTAAACAAGTGGCTTTTTTTGTTGAATATTGAACTAGGGCATCACTTGCATCTGGACTTTGAATACCAATCTTCCAATTTGTGCCATCTTCTTTTTCGCCAAGTAAGACAACATTACCTCCCGCATTGATATATCCATTGGTTAGGCCAGCTTTATTTAATGCTTCTTTGGCAAGTTGAGCGGTATATCCTTTGGCAATGGCACCAAGATCGATGGATAGTTTTGGATCTAAATAAGATACTTCATGACCTGATATTTGAATTTTATCTAAGTCAATATGATTTAAAGCTTCTTGAATCTTGTCATCACTTGGAGGGATTTGCGTGTTTTCTCTAGCCTCATGCCATAGATTTAAAAGTGCACCTTGGCTGATATCAAATTGTGAGTTTTCAGACTGCATCTGCATGGCTAGTTTTAAACAATCTATAAAGGTTTCATCCATTTGAATCGGATGATTATAAGCTTCATGATTTAATGTATATAGGTTATTCATATTTTTATAGGCGTGGTACTGGTCAAAGCGTTTATTGTTTTCTTTAAATGTCTTTCTTATAATCTTTGTATACTTGGCAAAATCGGCTTGTGAACATGAGCAATTTAGAGTGATGGGCGTGTCAAAGCCAACATCTGTTAATGTAACATTTAGGTTTTCTGTTGTTTCATTACCTTTATTTTGAACAAAGAATATAACGGAACTAATAAAGATTAGAAAGCATACGGATATTACCAGCCAGGATAGAATGGATTTATTTTTTTGCATAAAAGTATTATAAAATGTTTTCCATTTAATGTAAATGTAAGTACTTACCTGAATTATGGGAAATTGTCAAAAAATTCTTGAACTTGTGAAAAAAAAGGCCTATGATTAAAAAGTATAAATGGGAGGTAGGATTTATATGTCACTATTTTTAGGACCAATGAGACAGCATATCCGTGGTAAAAAAGAATTGACAGAAAAGTCTGAATTATTACATCTTATGCCTAAAAAGGAAGTCTATATTCCTTTGGTTGCAGGCCGTACTTTAGACTTTGATATTCTTGTCGAAGAGGGTGATACTGTATCGGTTGGAACAAAACTGGCTGAAACAAAGTCAGGTTTTTATGTGCCAATTTATTCAAGTGTTTCTGGAACTTACAAAGGAATTGTTAAGCGTATGCACAATTCTATGCGTCCACAAAATCACATGGTGATTGAATGCAATTTTAAACAAACGAAAGTTCAATCTTTTGCGCCATTAGACTGGCAAAGTGCTACTCGCCAAGAGTGTGTTGATTTTGTAAAGAATGCAGGTATTGTTGGTTTAGGTGGAGCTGGTTTCCCAACCTATGTAAAATATATGAAACCAGATGGAGTTGATTATGTTTTGATCAATGCCGTTGAATGTGAACCATACATCACAGCCGATTACCGATCTGTCATGGATGATGCCAAAGATTTAGTTACAGGTGCAAAAATCATGAAGAAAATGGCTGAAGCCAAAACGGTTTACATTTGTATCAAAGAATCTCACCCAGATTTAATTGAAAAAGTAAAATCTGTATTGACAGATGCGGCTGGAGTTGAGGTTCGTCCAGTCCCTGATGTGTATCCAATGGGTTGGGAACGTGTTTTAGTGCGTGAAGTATTACATAAAGAATATGGTGGATTACCTGCAGAAGCGGGTGCTATCATTGGAAATGCTTCAACTGCCATCGCGATTGCGAAAGCCTTTGAAAAAGGAGAAGCCATCACACAAAAGAATCTAACGGTTAGTGGTGAATGCGTAAAGGATCCTCATAACGTATGTGTACCAGTTGGTATGCCTGTTAGTGAAATCATCGAAGCTTGTGGTGGATATACACAAGATACTGTCCGCTTGATTTCAGGTGGACCTATGATGGGTAAAACCATTGTCAATGATATGTTCGTCGTTGATCGTGCTATGAATGCATTAACTGTACTTCCAGCTGCAAACGATGATGCGATCGCATGTTTACGTTGTGGTAAATGTAGTGATCATTGTCCAAGTGGTTTACAGCCAGTAAGAATTACAGCTGCATTAAAAGCCAATGACGTTGACGAAATGTCAAAACGTGGCGTTATGAGTTGTATCGAATGTGGAATGTGTACATATATTTGTCCATCTCATATCGATGTAACTGAAAATGTTCGTAAGGCAAAACGTATTGTTATGCTTAAGAAAAAGTAGGGAGGATTCAAATGAAATTTACTTTTCATGTAAGTCCAAGCATTAAGAATAACTTGTCAACACAACGTATCATGAAAGAATTATCTTTAAGTTTACTTGTTGTGTTTGCAGCAGCCGTTATTTACTATGCCTCTGCATGGGGAGCTAGTGCTGCTTTACATTGTGTTCTTTTATTAGCTTGTTCTTTAATTACTACATTCGTTTGCGAATCCATTTTCGCAAAGATTATGAAGAAAGATGTTAAAACTTTCTTAAAGAGCTCATTTGGATGGGTAACAGCTATCATTTTAACTTTAATGGTACCTGTGAATATGTCTTGTTATGCAGTTATTATTGCGACAGTATTCGCAATTGTACTTGCGAAATTATTATTTGGTGGTTTTGGACAAAACATCTTTAACCCTGCAGCTGTAGGACGTGCTGTGATTCTACAAGCTTTTACAGGTGTGAGTGTAGGCCTAATTTCACAAGCAACACCAACAACAGTGATTGCGAGCACATACCATTGGTTACCAAGCAATGCAACTGTATTGGATTCATTCTTGTCTCAATATGGAGGCTTTGCAGGTCTAGCTTTAGGTACATATCCTGGATCTATTGGTGAAACATTCTCAATCTTGATTTTGATTATTGGTGTAGTACTTGCGGTTCGTCAAATTATTGATTGGAGAGTTCCCGTTGTTTATTTAGGGACAATCTTTGTATTAACAGCCGTTGTAGCGGCTATTACAGGCATTGATTCATACCATGGAATTCCAGCTGTTATTTGGTATCCATTATTACACTTATTAACAGGTGGTGTTATTTTTGGTGCTGTATTTATGTTGACAGATCCAGTCACTAGTCCAACAAGTGCAAGTGGTCGTGTTGTATTTGCGATGGGTGCAGCAATTTTAACAACTTTAGTTCGTTTAAAAGCAAATCTTCCAGAAGGATGCTTATATTCCATCTTATTGATGAATATGTTTACACCTTGGATCGAATCTTATTTCGATGGAAAACAATTGGAATTGGTAAAAAAATCAAGAATTGTTTGTGCATGTCTAGCTTTGATTGGTTTAGCTATAAGCTTCTATGCAGCTAGTTCCATTCAAAAGGTAGATGCTGTTCCTGAAACTGCAGCTGTTGTTGAAACAGTGGAGGTAACACTATGAACAAGATCGTACATTTAGGTTTATTCTTGGCTATTGTTTCAGCCGTTGCAGGTGGTGCCTTGGCATTTGCGAATCAAATGACTGCCCCTGTTATTGCTGCAAATAATGAAAAACAAGAAAAAGAATCATTATTAGCTATGTATCCAGATGCGAACGCAAATGATTTTAAAGTGGTCGATGCAACATTGGATTCTAATACAGTTCAAAAGGTTTATGAATATAAAAACGTTTATATCTTTAACATGAGTGTAAGTGGATATAAAGAAGGAACAGTATTCTTAGTTTCTATTGATAAAGACAGTAAGAAAATCGACAAATACAATGCCATCAGCAATGGAGATACCAAGGGCTTAGGTTCGAAAGTAACAGAAGCTCCATTTAAGAAATCTCTAGAAGGAAAAAATGCGACTGGTGAATTGGATACAATTTCTGGTGCGACTGTTTCTTCTGGTCCTGTTGTTAGTGGTATTCATGAAGCGGCAAAACTTGTCGATACATTAAAGTAAGGAGGTTATCTAGATGAATCGTTTTGAAAACTTTAAAGCGGGTTTAATAAAAGATAACCCAGTATTCTCATTGTTCTTAGGAATTTGTTCAACACTAGCCATCACTACAACTGTAAACAATGCGATTGGTATGGGTGTTAGTGTTATTATCGTATTAATCATGTCCAACGTGATTATTTCATGTGTTCGTAAAATTACGCCAGATGAGATTCGTATTCCCGTTTATATTGTCATCATCGCCACATTGGTAAAAATCATTCAAATGTTGATTCAAGCCTATGCGCCAAGTTTAAATACAAGTTTAGGTGTATTCATTCCGTTGATTGTAGTTAACTGTATCATCTTGGGGCGTGCAGAAGCTTTCGCAAGTAAAAACGGTGTTTTAGATTCAGCTCTTGATGGTTTAGGAATGGGTCTAGGATATACTCTAGCAGTATTAGCGATGTCATTTATTCGTGAATTGATTTCAACAGGTGGAATCAAAGTGGTAAACCCATTTAACGAAGCGCAAGTTTGGTTAAACTTACACATTATTCCCGAAGACTTCACAGTGAGTATCTTTGGATCTAGTGTTGGAGCCTTCATTACATTTGCGGTTTTAGCCGCTGCTGTTGGTGCTTATAAACAACATGTAACAGCAAAAGAAGAGGCTGCAGCGAAGGAGGAAAAGTAAGATGGGTGAATTAATGGCACTTTTAGTAACGAGTGTTTTAGTTAACAACGTTATCTTAACTCAATTCTTAGGTATGTGCCCATTCATGGGTGTTTCTAAAAAGAAAAGCTCAGCAATCGGTATGGGTGTTGCCGTTGTCTTCGTTATCGTTGTTGCAGCACTTGTTACATATGCACTTTATTATTTAGTACTTGTACCTTTACAACTTGAATTTATGGATTTGATTACATTTATCTTGGTAATCGCTTCTTTAGTTCAATTAACAGAAATGTTCATTAAAAAGACAAGTCCAGCACTTTATAAATCATTAGGTGTTTACTTACCATTGATTACGACAAACTGTGTTGTTTTAAATGTATGTTTAGTAAATATTTCTAGTAGTTATAATTTTGCACAAATGTTAGTATACTCAATCGGTACTCCATTAGGATTTGCCCTTGTATTATTCATTTTCTCTACAATTCGTGAAAGACTAGAACAAAGTGAAGTTCCAAATGCCTTTGTTGGGAATCCAATCGCATTGATTGTGGCTGCCATCATGGCTATGGCTTTCTCTTGCTTTACAGGAATTGTATAATGAAATACTTATTGGCAATATTGTTCTTTGGCGCATTAGTCGCTATCTATATTGTTTTGTACTTAATGAATAAAAAAACACCCAAACCTGAAGGGTGTGAAGATTTAAAAGCGGATTGTGATGGATGTAAGGATTATGCCTGTACAAACAATCCAGCTCACAATCAAGTGAAGGGAGAATAAATATGGTAATCGTAGCCGTAATTATGATGCTTGTACTTGGTGCAGTACTTGGCTTAGGTTTAGGTGTTGCCGACAAATATTTAAAAGTAGAAGCAGATGTACGTGTAGAAAAAGTAACATCATTACTACCTGGATATAACTGTGGAGGTTGTGGATTCCCTGGATGTAGTGGTATGGCTGAAGCCTTGGTAACAGGTGATATGGATCATATCGCATGTAAGCCTTGTAAAGCGGAGAAGCGTCAAGAAATCATTGATTACTTGAAAAACACACCGGGTCCTGATGGTTCTACAGTCGAAGTAAAAGGATAAAAGAAAGAGATGGAATTTTCCATCTCTTCAGACTGTTGACAAAGTGACTGTCGACAGTCTTTTTAAAATCTGATAGAATATCT
>NZ_JAJDMK010000129.1:0-3019 GCF_020593575.1 Holdemanella sp. DFI.5.55 | reverse complement strand
TTAGAATATGAGTGTAATTTTGTCTTGACAAAGGTCACTTCATAACAGGTGAAAAATGTTATCACTAAAACTGCTAGATACCCTATCAAGACATTAACCATATATGCTTGAAAGTAATTGATATTTAAAGGGGACAGCCAAAATAGGTAAGAAGTCTGAATTTTCATATTCCATCCCTCTAAGCCAAATACACTCCAGATTAAAGCACTATAAATTAACACAATAGAAAAATAGATTGCAGAATTCATTATTAAAACCGTTATTGCTTTAATGAAATTAATTTTGCTTTCTTTCGTAGCTAATGTTCTAAGAATCATATTCATATTGCATTTTTTTTCTACAAAGAAAATCAATGCAGCAATTATCAAACTTATGATCATCGAATATATTTGTATATATGGTAAATCATTTAAAAGAGTTTGCCATCCTAAAGAATAACCAAAATCGATATATTTTTGCTCTTTTAATTTATCACTAAAATCTGGGTTAATAGTTTTAATATTATTTTCTCTATTAACAAATATGCTTTGAACAGTTATGTCATTTAAATCTAAATGATTCAAAATATCAGGATTAAATGAATACATCGGAGAATATGCTCGAATCACAAGGTTTGCTAAATCAGAATATTTATTAAACATTTTTATAGATTCTGAACTATTTATCATCAAATTTCCAGTTGAATCAAAATTACTTTTATCATTTGTTATACCAGTAAATACTTTTAATGAATTTCTTAATTCTTTATCAGTTAATTTTTTTTCTATTTTTGCTTGCTCATCTCTTTTTGCACTTATCCCATCAATTTTAGCATTAATACTAAATTCGTTAACATATACATCGGTACTACTAATCGAATACAAGAAAAAAGTTGAAAGAAAGATTATCGTAAAAAAACAAAATGCAAATATTATTTTTGGATTAATGCATTTTTTTATTTCTATAAATATTAATTTTTTCACCATTTATAATCACCTACTGAATTAATCTTTTTTTGTCATAAATTAATATAAAAGTTAAGAAAAAAAACAATAAAAGAGTAAATAATAACTTTGTCATATCAAAATTAAGCACTGATGACACATCCACCATTGTAATAGGGAAACAATATCGTAATATTGAAGAAGATGAAATATTTAATAGTGAAATCATTATATTTGGAATAAAACATAAAATTATAGAACATATAACAGAAACACTACTAGACAAAAACACTTTCGAAAAAAACATAATTAACAGTCCCATCAATACTGATGCTAATAATCCCATTAAAATTGCTCTAGATAATAATTGTCCATACGTCAATAAGTTCGGAAATAGAGGCGCAATTCCTAACTGTACATTAACATCCCAACCAGCTAAACCATATATTGAAAAAATTATTATTAAAAATGGGACAAGGGCCAACAAATAATAGAAACTTGATATAATTATTCCAGCAATAACTTTTGCTACAAAATGATTAGTACCCCTATTCTTTGTTGTACTTATAATTTCATTCATCCGTTCTTCTTTATCTTGAGAAAACATTTTAGATAAGCAAATTGCAAGCATTATAGACATAAATAGAAATAAATCCATATTTTTTTTCAGAAATCTTTGATAGCCTTTACTATATCCAGATTTAAAGCTTTGTGTTTTAGCGGTGCAATTAGTTTTATCTTTCCAAAGCTCAACAAAATTTATCGGAGTCTTAACTTCTAATATTTTTTTATACTGATCCATATATGTTCCACCTAAAGTAAAATCAATAAGTGAAATCACCTCTTCATAGGGCCTCAGCTCTTTACTGTACATTGTTTTAAACGCTTCGCCATCAGTACTGTTAATATTATTTGTTTGCTTTTGAAATTTATCAATAATTTTATTTATTTCATCATCATTTATTTCCACAGTACCATGAGATAAATTTTTTTCAAAGGTTATTGCATCAATGCCATAGATTATTCCTTGTTCATAATAAGTTATAGTCTGATCCTGAAACACTGTCAAAAAGCCATATACGACAGAAATCATAATCAATAATAATACTGAGATCCTGTTAATCTTACATGTATATATTCTATTTAATTCGTTTTTAATTAACCTAGTCATCTTCACTTACCTCATCAAAATAGAATAAGTATAAATCATTTAAAGTAGCTTCTATAGGTACAAAACATTTTTCAACATTATCTTCGGTTATTATCCTTATTCTAATAGTATTACCCAAATCGTATACATTCCTAACTCTATACTTATTCATGAAATAATCCAATTGCGTTTTAGGTACAGTTCCTTCATAAACAAATCCTTCAATCTTTTTTAATAAGACATCTAAATCACCTTGTTCACAGATTTCACCTTTTTTTAAAAGAATAATGGCTTGTGAAATATCCTCAACATCAGAAACAATATGAGTAGAAATAATTACTGTATGCTTCTCACCATATTGATTAAGTAAATTCTTTAAATGAATTCTTTCCTTAGGATCTAATCCAGCTGTAGGTTCATCCAAAATTAAGATTTCCGGTTCATTTAACAATGCTTGAGCTATTCCCACCCGTCTTAGCATTCCTCCTGAATAAAGTTTAAGTCTAATATTCTTTTTCTCGTATAATCCTAATTCTTTTAACAAATATTCTATCCTATGTTCAAGTTTTTTTCCTTCTAAGCCTTTTAAAACTCCTATGTATGATAAAAAATCATAAGCTGTGAAATCTTGATAATAGCCAAAATTTTGTGGCAAATATCCTAAAGAATTAAAATAATTATTTTTTAAATGATTAATTTGTATTCCGTTATACAAAATACTCCCCGAATCAATTTCATATAAATTACACAAACATTTAATTAATGTTGTTTTTCCTGCTCCATTTGCGCCTAACAATCCATAAACTCCTGTTTCAAATTGAAGATTAATATTTTTTAATATTTCATTTCCGTTTAATGCCTTGAACAAATTTCTCACTTCTAACATTCTTCTATGCCTGGTATATTGTAATTGACCCATCTAGCTGGTCATTTACAACATACATCT
>NZ_JAJDMK010000128.1:0-3039 GCF_020593575.1 Holdemanella sp. DFI.5.55 | reverse complement strand
TACTCCCCTATAAAAATGGCTATTTATCAACTGTTTGTTGTGACATAGCCTAATATTTTAAGTAAATAAAACGATATAATATAAACTGAAAGACAAATAATAATTTAATTATGGAGGCAGAGTCTATACTCATATAATAATTTTTAGTGAGTGAAAGGAGTTGCTGGAGATATATGAAAAAATTTGGATTAGAAAAATGGCGTACAATGTTAATCGTTTCATTAGTACTAATTGTTGTTTTTGTTATGGAAATTACAGGGCCAGTTCTTTTAGATGATGTATTAATGGGAGTAGTATGGATATTTATAGGGTTAATTACAATCTTTTTAAAGTCAAGAACTGATAAATACTATTTCTTTATCGGGATGGTACAAATTTTATTAGGTATATGGTTCTTTCTAAGATGATATTTAAAAAATATTATAATTTGTGTGTTGTGTTCTGTAATTCAACTAGGAACATGATTGTTCTGTATAATAAAATTAATGAAATAATGGAGGATATATAGTATATGAGAAAATGTATTCGTTGTAATTGTGAAATGAAAGAAGAATATGGGCTAAAAATTTCAGCTGCTTTAGCAGGAGTTGCACCAGTTATTCTTTCAAAAGGACAAGGAACTTTTAGTAAAGATCTAGGAAAAATAAAAGCGGCAGTATGTCCTTATTGTGGTGAAGTTAGTCTTTATATTGATGATTTAAAATCAATAAAATAAGCATAAACGGAATATAGAATTTATAAAACTAGATAGGGACAAATCAACCTTTAAACACTTTTAGAGTGAATATCTCTATCTTTTTTGTTACAGTATTTTTAGAAGGGATTGGACGTAAATAAAAAAAGATAGAAATCCTCTAAACCGACCAAAGTTTGCGATTTCTATCCGTCCTCTTAAACATTATTATGATACTGATAATTACCAACGACTTCAACATGATTTTGAATAAAAATGATAAAAATAATTATCAGGCTTTTGTTGCTTCGATTGAAACGTGCTGAATCTGAGAACAGACTGGTTCAAAGACTTAAGTCTTTTACACGCCAGAAACTGCTGATAATAGATGAGATTGGATATATCAGTTTAGACAAAGAAGATGCGAATCTGTTTTTCCAGTTAATATCAAGGCGATATGAACAACGATTAACTATAATCACAACAAATAAAAATCTGTCTAAATGGTCAACTATATTTAGAGATTCTGTAATAGCAAATGCGATACTTGATCGACTACTGCATCATTCGCATATAGTCAGTATAGTAGGTCCATCATACAGAATAAAAGACGTAATGGATTCGTTTGAAAACTAAATAATGCGATCCAAATTGGTGAAAATTAAACGATCCATTTTGGTGAATTTTATCTTGACATAATCATATTCTTTAATATGTCCTAAATGTAAACATCATGATTTTCAAAAACATGGCTATTATACTCGTAAAGTTAAATACAGAAAACATTCAGTCACTTTTACGGATCCTTCGTGTTAAATGTATGAGTTGTAAATCCACTCATGCAGTGCTTTTGTATTTTATCGTTCCTTATTCTCAATATGCTTTGGAAGTTCATCTAAAAGCTCTTCAATCAGACTTTCTTAATACTTTCATTGACTGGATAGAATGGAATGAAGAAATTAATGAATATTCGTATTATTATATTCGGTCCCAGTTTCAAAAGTACTGGAAAGAGCGACTGATGTCTGAAAGTATGAGATTGAAGACTGATCTTTTTAAGAGCTGTTTTAAAATTTTTTCATTACAATTTGTGCAGATTAAATGCACTAGAAATATTTTTTTATCCCTCTCCACATAAGGTATGAGGAATTATGCCGTTTCCTTGTATATTATGTCGCTGTAAGGAGGAAAATTTATAATGGATCATAAAACAGCACAGGAAATAGCTTTAAAAAGATATGGATTTATTGCACCATTTGTATCTGGAAATATAGATACGTACAAATCAAAAAGTGATTTCTTTCGAGATGCAGGTTCAAAGGCCGGGATGCACCCTCATACAGTAAGAAGGTGGTATGACCGGTACTTAAAATTAGGATTCGATGGATTGATCCCAAAGCCAAGAAATGATTCTAATCAATATCGTAAGCTAGATGGGGATATTCAAAATCAAATTATTTATATATTGTCTGAATATCCAAAACTTCCAGCTACGATAGTCTACCAGAGACTTCTTGACACAAATACAATCGTAAAAAAAGATGTTTCTTTGTCTACAGTAAATCGATTTGTACAGAAATATAAGGATTCAAAAGGAATCACACCTATAAAAGATATGAGACGATATGAATGTGAACATATAAACGAAGTGTGGTGTGGAGATTCAAGTGTAAGTCCTTATCTAAAAGTAGATGGAAAGAAGCAGAGGACTTATATTATTGCACTTATAGATGATGCAAGTCGTATGATTGTCGGAATCGATATATTCTTTAACGATAATTTTGTGAATCTGATGAGTGTGATTCGTGGAGTGGTCATTAAATATGGGAAACCAAAAAAATTCAACTTTGATAATGGAGCCAACTACAGAAGCGGCCAGATGAATCTTCTGGCAGCACGAATTGGAACGATCATTCATTATAATCCTGCTCGAACTCCAACTGGAAAGGCGAAAATTGAGCGCTGGTTTCGAACATTGAAAGATCAGTGGATGTCACAGCTTTGTATGAATGATTTTAAAGATATTGAAGAATTAAGAAAATCATTATTTGCCTATGTGCAGGAATATAATCAACGCATTCATTCATCATTGAATGGAAAATCACCTATGGAACGTTTCTTTACAGAAAGTACATTGATTATTAGAATGTCTGATCAGGAGGTTGAACGCAGCTTTTTACTTGAAATCGAACGTAAAGTATCTAATGACAGTGTGATCGTAATTGACGAAAAGGAATATGAAGTAAACTATAAATATCAGGGACAGAAACTATTGATTCGTTATTCACCAGATTTGAAAAAAGTATGTGATTACCCATCTGACAACCCCAGGCATTTTCCAAGCCTCTAGCCGTGGCATATTGGTC
>NZ_JAJDMK010000127.1:0-3131 GCF_020593575.1 Holdemanella sp. DFI.5.55 | reverse complement strand
AAGGAGATGTATGTTGTAAATGACCAGCTAGATGGGTCAATTACAATATACCAGGTTTTAATGGAAATCATTATCTTAATATTATTATGCGTTGTGATTGTATGCTTGATTGTTTTGTTGATGCAAAATAAGTCGAAGGAAGTAGAAACTTCAAGTGCAGATTCTTTGATTCTACAAAAGAATTTTGAATATCTTTTAAAACAAGTACAGGATGTTCAAAAGAATCAGGCTACTTCAAAAGTGAGCTTGAATCAAATGGAAGAGTATTTATATCGTATGAATATGGTCATGACAAATACAAAACTTAGAGGAAACTGGGGAGAATATCAATTGGATATGCTTCTAAGTGTATATTGTGGTCAAAATCCATCTATCTATTCGATGCAGTATACTTTGCCAAATGGAAAGATTGCGGATTGTGCTTTTCATTTACCAGACACGAATAAAGTGTTGTGTATTGATTCAAAGTTTCCTATGGAAAATTATATGAATCTTCAGGAAGATATGGATACATATCTAAGACCTTTTAAGATGAATATGAAAAAACATATTGATGATGTAGCAAATAAATATATTAATATGGATACGATGCCTTATGCTTTATTGTTTGTGCCTAGTGAAGCGATTTATCAATTTGTATGTGCTAAATGTGATGATTTATTTACATATGCCCTTCAAAAACATGTTATGTTGGTATCTCCAACTACACTTGTAGCGGAAGTGATGACTTTACTATCAAGTACAAAGGATTTTTATCGCACAAGCCATATGGAAGAAATCGAACGAAATATTTTGTTGCTGCAGGAGGATGCGAATCGTCTTGTAGAAAGAAGTGTAAGGGCAGAAAAAACGTTGGAAACTTTGGCAACACAATTCCATGCGGTTTCTATTTCTGCACAAAAATTATCAAGTCGAATGACTAAGATGGGAGAAGACGAATGATTAGTACATTAAAAGGAAATATATCATTATTGGATTTTGATTTGATTGTGGATCCAACCAATCAACAAGTTTTACCAATGCAAGGAGTGAGCGCACAGATATTTCATCAGTCTGGAAATGAAATGATGAAGGCTTGTCAGGCTTTAAATGGTTTAGAAGTAGGAAAAGCTAAGATGACAGAATCTTTTAATTTGCCATGTAAAGCAGTTATTCATACGTGTGGACCTCGTTATATAGATGGCGCTCATAATGAAGATGAATACTTGGCTGCATGTTATTGGAATAGTATGGCATTGGCGTATGATTATATGCGAAAAAATGATATGGAATCGATCAATATTGCCTTTCCATGTATTTCTACAGGTATCAATGCATATCCAAATCATGAGGCTTGTGCAATTGCGATTCAAACCGTAAAACGATTAATGAATAAGTTTCCTGAGACAAGGGCTATTCATGTATGTTTTGTGTGTGATAAAACCGAAGATTATATGTTATATAAAGAGGCATTAAGACTACGATGAAATCCATGGTTGATTTATCCCATGAATTTTTAAAGCCAGTTCTTCATAAACAAGCAATATGTGTGGATGCGACATTAGGACAGGGAAAAGATACAGATTTCTTTTTGTCGCAGAATGTGCATAAAGTATATGGCTTTGAAATTCAAAGGGATGTTTTTGAAAGTACAAAAGAACGATTGGATGATCAAAGAACTTGTTTCTATAATGTTGGACATGAACATATGGAAGAATATATTTATGAAGAAGTGGATGCGATCATATTTAATTTTGGGTATTTTCCTCAAGGTGATCGTGACATCACAACCCAATCTTCTTCAAGTGTAAGTGCAGTTAGACAAGCTTTGCATCTTTTAAAAGTAAAAGGAAGAATGGCACTTGTGATGTATCCACATGAATCGGGACAGGAAGAAGCTAAATGTATGGAAAAGTTTTTAAAAACACAAACATCGATTCAGGTACAGAAAGTACAAAACTTGTTGTTGGATCATTGTCCATACTTATTATTAATAGAAAAAAGAAGATAAAAATCCGTAGTAGTATTCTTATGATAAAATTTAAGTAGAGATATTCGAATAGAAAAGAGGGTGACATGCATGTTTCTAACTATCTTTATCATAATAATCTTAGTATTCATCTTGTTAGAACTAGCTTCTATTAAAGATGAAATCAAAAAGAACAATGAACTTCTAATTCAATGTCTAAAGAAAAAAGAATAAGAGGCTGATTTAATAAGCCTCTTATTTACTTTGTAGCATGAAATAATAGATTTCTGGTTTTGCCATAAAACGAAGATTTACGTGTGTGCATCCTACACCGGATGAAATGATGTATGGAAAGGCAAGACGTTTTGCGTGGGAACGATTCAATGATTTTGCCCCATCTATCGATTTATATCCACCAAAAATAGGGAATGTGATTTGATTGCCATGAGAGTGTCCACATAATGCAAGGGATATTGATTTTGTGGATAATTCTTCATTAGTCAGTGTATCTGGCATGTGAGTAATGAGCAGATTGTATTGTTTGTCTGACGTTGAAATTTTACTTGGATCTGGAATATTTGATAATGCACTTAATGTAATGCCTTCCTCTTTTTTGTTTGTAAGAAGAATTGTTTCATTTTCTAATATTTCAAATTGTGCCTGATTTAAAATGGAACGAACTACGTCGTTGTTTGCATCATCCTTTTCGCCTAAGACACAAAACTTACCTAGTGGAGCATGCATCTTAGATAATTTATTGGTGATATAATCCATGTCTTCTTGATTCATTTGACAGGTTTCATCAAATAGATCGCCACCAAAAATCAGAATGTCTGGATCTAAATGTTCAATTTTATTAAAGAGTTTATCAGCTCTTTTTTTATTTTCAAATTTACCATATTGCACATCCGTAAAATAAACAATGGATACATCATTCATTGAGGATGGAATCTTTTCATCTTTCAATGTTTTATATTGTACACTCAATTGTTCGGGCTCAACATTTTTTGCGATTTTCAAAGATCCTAGCATACTTAATACGATTGCAAATAATATGGCAATGATGATAAACATTTGTTTCTGTAACTTTGTCATGAAACTATTTTATCATAAAATAGAAAAGACATCACTCAATGTCATTAAGTTAAGAAATGACGGTTTTGAGGGGAACACAAAAAATGTG
>NZ_JAJDMK010000126.1:0-3305 GCF_020593575.1 Holdemanella sp. DFI.5.55 | reverse complement strand
CAATTATGAGTCGTAATCCACGTATTGACAATAGGAGGTCACTTCATATTATCTCATTGTTAGTCAAAATAAATGAAAAAAAATACATAGGCGAATTATTATCAATATTATTTATATTTATTCCATTTATGTTTAATAACTATTCATTTTTTGGATTTTTCCCATCAAATGTAATTCAATTATCTAGAAATATTTTGAACTTTAGCTGGATAAATGGAATAAATCCTATATATTTAGAATTCATTGCTTTATTATGTGTTGCTATTTTATTGTTTTTGCTAGTTTGTCGAAAAAATAGAAAAGAAACTTAAATTTTAATTGAGTTTTTCGCATAATCAAAACCACTTATTCCATTAACCAGTGCCATTTATACAATTTTAGTTGTTAGATGGATTTGTATTCAATCTGTGATTTATAGACTTGGAGGTTTAGAATATATGACTAAATTTTTTTTGCTTGATTTAATTCTATTTTTGATAATTTGTGGTGTTGCAATTATTTTACAATATCATTTTGGGAATAGACTTAATAAGAAATTTGAAATAGTTTATGGTTGTATATCTGCTGGAATTATAGTAGTTACCAGTATAGTATTTGCAATTAAAATGAATCCGATTATTACACCTTCGTTGCATGCTGATTATTTAAAGTTAAACGAAGAAATTAAATATACCAGTATTGAATTATGCGAAAACTATAGAGATTGTACACTTAAGATCGTAGCAAATGGTTTTAGATGGGGATACCAAACGTATTATTCTGGGGATGCTAATGTTGAGATATACAATAGCAAAAATGAAAAGTTGGATTATTATTACAAAGCTAAAGTTTATTACAATCTTGATGTTAATGATTTTATAGTGCTAAAAGATGTAAATGAAAATAAAATATATATTTTCAACTTTGACACAAATCAACAAACACAGGATTTTTATGATTTGTTATGTAAAAAAGTTGATAAAGTAGGTGTTTCACATACTGAGAGCCATTCCGTCCATCACTAGGAGCCAGGTAATCCATTGCTCAGAGCCACTAAATCCACGAAGAGCCACTTCAAATTTATGAAATGGTTCTTTTTATCGTTCGACTTTTGAATAATCCTCTTCTTTTTAAAAGAATTGTGTAGGATGAGTCACTAAAACTGTAATTGATGGCTAATTCGGTGTGACTCTAGCGGTTATACCAGTTACTGATGACGGTTTGAATCGGTGTAACATAACGGATGATCGGTGTAATAAGGCCTTAATACCATAGTTTGACTGCGGTGAAACAAGGCATTTTTGTGTTCGAACATTTGGATGTGAGATTAGGTGAATTAGTTTATTAAGAAAATTATATCTACAATCTTTAAATTATAATCAAATGATATGTCTGATTGAGTATTAAACTCTTTATCAATATTTGAAGTTGATTCTTTTATATCATTCTCGAATGTAGAAGGAAAATTAAAAATAATTTGAAGAGTACAAGAATATATATCTTTTCGTGATTTAATGATAATAAATCTTTGCTCATCAGATAAACTACAATATTTTATAGCAAGATCTAAGATTTTAGTATAAAAAATCATTTGATTGATGGAATCTAATTTTGATAAATCATCACTATAAAGGGTTGATGTAACTGAAATGTTTAAACTTGATAATTGATTTTTTTTATGGTTTAAAACTGTTGAAAAGATTGGAGAATTGGTATATATTTCATTAAATTCTTTGATTGTCTTGTTTGACAATGATTTAATTAATGAGTCTAGCTCATCATATTTTTTCTGATCTATTAACTGATTAAGTTCAGCACAAGTATGAAGTAAATTGTGTAAAAATTTAAAATTGGATTCATATTCCTTGTTTAAGGAATTAAATTTTGAAATCATCATTTCTTTACTTAATTCTGATATTTCTAAACTTTTTTTAAGGGTTTCGTTTTTAATGATTTGTAGTTGAAACAATATTGTAATAAAATTAAAAATTAGCAAGAGAAATAAAATAATAACAAGAATCTTGTTTCCTGAAAAGAGTGTTTGATAGTTTCCATATACAATGAGAAACAATATCGTTGTTAATGCAGGAAAAAACAAAATATAAAAGGATTTAGGTAAGTTTGTGATTTTAATAGTATGACATATTTTTTGTATGATATATGAAAAAAAATAAGCAAAAAACTGTGTCAAAATTATAATCACCAAATAAGTATTTGATGTGTAGATATTATTTAAAGAGAAACTAGGATTAAATAATTGAAAAAAAACAATTGATAATGACTCTGAAATCCCTATCATCAAGTAACATACCAAAAACAATGTAAATTTATTAATTAGCGAACCCTTAAATAAAAATGATATATATATGTATAGTGTAATAAAAGAGAGAATTTTTCCTATCTGATTGATTCCGTTATAATTTCCTAAAAAAGTGCACATTATAGCAAGAAGAAATAATAAAAAAAACAAATAACAGGATATTTTTCTTTTAGCAATAAATTGGTTAAAGAAATGTGTAATAAAAATAACTGTGAGTATATCGGATAGAAAAATCATCATAGTATGTTATGCAAATTAGCAAAATATTGATTTGTGAACGACTTTTTGAAATTTTTAGATAATGGGATTTTTTCACCATTGTTCATGATAATATCTTTACCATCTGAAGAAAAACCACTAACATAATCAAGATTAACTAAAAAAGACTTATATGGTTGTCCAAACCCTTTATTAGATAGTTTTTCAATCCAATGTTTAAGAGGATATGTAGTTTTTTTCTCAATACTATTAACAAAATGAATAATCGTATGTCGATTAAGAAATTCTATGTATAACATATCCTTATAATGTATCTTATATTGAGATATCTTTTTATCGAAAAAACCGTATTGTTGTTTAAATGAAGTTGATAAGACACTCTGCATCTCTACGTTAAATATTTTTTCATCAATTGGTTTAATAAGATATCTTTTCGCTTCTATTTTATATCCATCTATTAAATATTTTTTAAAGCTAGAAGTGATTATAATAATAGAACTACGATTATAGGTTCTTATTTTCGATGCAATTTCTATGCCGTTGTAGTCTCCTAGTTCAATATCCAAAAAAATTAAATCATATTCTAGAAACAATTTGGATCCTACATCAAAATTCTCAAGATAATCAATCTTATATAATATATTGTTTGATTGTAAAAAGGAATCTAGTAATTGATGTAAGTGTAGCTTATCTCTTTCTATATCTTCACAAATTAATATTTTTATCATTATGCCTGGTATATTGTAATTGACCCATCTAGCTGGTCATTTACAACATACATCTCCTT
>NZ_JAJDMK010000125.1:0-3322 GCF_020593575.1 Holdemanella sp. DFI.5.55 | reverse complement strand
CACAAAGAGTATATGAAGCCGTTATTAAAAGAATGGAACTTTTTGGATTGGAACTATCCAAAGAAAAGACACGAATACTTCCGTTTGGAAGATACAGTGGTTCAAGAGAAATATTTGATTTTCTAGGCTTTACACATTTCAACAGTAAGACAAGAAAAGGCTACTATTCTGTAGGACATAAGATAAGTCGTAAAAAGAAGAAGCAATTTAAGTCAAACTTAAAGAAATGGGTCAAAGAAAATAGAAACACTCAATTTGACGAATTCATGAAGGCGTTGAACAAGAAACTTACTGGTAGTTTTAACTACTACAGTTTAAGTGGAATGATTCGAGAGGTAAGAAACCTTTGGCAACATTCACTATATGTAACGTTCAAATGGTTAAACCGAAGGAGTCAAAGAAGAAGTTTTAAATTGGAAAGGTTCTATGAAATATGGAATGATAGAATCATACACCCATATATCCATGTGGATATTTGGAGTAGTGACAAAGTCATATATAACAAGAATGTTTAAAAGTAACAGTGGGGAGCCGTATGCGGGAAAACTGCACGTACGGTTCTTAGAGGAGTTTATCTCCAACTGTTTCTATTATTTAAGAAGGAGTAAATTTACTTATGCGTAGTTATCAAGTGGATATGTGTAATGGTCCAATTTTTAAAAAGTTGATTATTTTTTCATTACCATTAATTTTGTCGGGCTGCCTGCAATTGTTGTTTAATGCAGCCGATATTATTGTGGTAGGTCGATTTACGGGAAATCAAGCGTTGGCAGCAGTTGGTTCAACAAGTGCATTAATCAATTTATTGGTGAATATGTTTATTGGTATTAGTGTTGGTGCAAATGTTGTATTGGGTAAATTTATTGGGGCTCGAGATGAGGAAAATACATCTAAAGCTGTACATACAGCTATTTTTATTGCCATCTTTGGTGGATTATTAATGGTGTTTGTGGGTTTCTTTTTTGCGAAACCCTTGCTAGAGTTAATGGCTACACCAGAAGATGTAATTGATTTGTCATCTTTATATATGCGTATTTATTTTGCTGGTATGCCATTTTTTATGGTTTATAACTTCGGTGCTGCCATATTTAGATCGATTGGGGATACAAAGAGACCACTCTATTTTTTGTTGATTTCTGGAATTGTTAACGTGCTATTTAATCTTTGTTTCGTAATTGTATTCGAAATGGGTGTTGCTGGTGTTGCTTTAGCTACGATTATTTCGGAAGGAATTAGTTCTGCTTTAATTCTATTATGTTTAAAGCATATGGATGGACCTTTACATTTTGAGTTAAAGGATATGCGTTTCCATAAGGAATTAGCTTTACAAATGCTGGAAGTAGGACTCCCAGCAGGGCTTCAAGGCATTATCTTTAGTATTTCAAACGTATTGATTCAATCAAGCATTAACTCTTTTGGCTCTTTAGTTATGGCTGGAAATACCGCCGCAAGCAATATTGAAGGCTTTGTATATACGTCTATGAATGCAGTTTATCAAACTTCTTTGTCGTTTACTTCGCAAAATTTTGGAGCAAAAAAATACAATCGAATTGATAAGATTTTATTAGAATGTTTAGTAATTGTTAGTATCGTAGGTCTTGTACTCGGGCAAGGTGCTTATTTCTTTGGCCAACAGTTACTATCTATTTATTCTAGTGATGAGCGTGTCATCCAATTTGGAATAATCGATTGGCTGTTATTAGTACAATGTATTGTTTATGTGGAATCATGGATACTTTAGTTGGAAGTCTTAGAGGAATCGGATATTCTATTTTACCAATGCTGGTATCTTTAACGGGTGTCTGTTTGATTCGTGTTATATGGATATTTACTGTATTTAAGGCAGTGCATACAACCTTCTCATTGTATATTTCTTATCCAATTACGTGGGTTATAACACTTGTGGCGCATGGTATTTGTTTTATGGTTGTGCGTAAGAAAATTCGTAGAGTGGCATAATGAAAAAGGTATTGTTTTTAGGGGATTCCAATACTTGGGGCTATGATCCAAGAGGATATTTTCAAAGGTATGATTTAACATACATTGATTATTTAAATGATCTTGTGCCTGGATGGATATTTTTTGAGGATGCGATCAATGGTCGTTTATTGCGAGATGTAAAAGAGGATACGTTCGATTTAGATTCGATTGATTTATTTTGTGTTATGTTGGGTTCTAATGATTTGATTCATTATTATGATGTTGATCAAATCCTTTCTTTTATGCATGAGTTAATTGATTCAATGGACAAAAGAAAGCTGTTGATTCTTTGTTCGCCAATTTTACAATTTGATGAATTTAGAGATGAAAGTATGAAACTGAATGAGGCGTATAAGGTAATGGGGGTTCCTTGTTTAGATTGTAATCCTTTAGATATGAGTTTTGATGGTGTGCATTTATCTGAAAAAGGACATAAGGAATTGGGTGTAAAGATAGCTGAGTATGTGAAAAGACTTTAACTGAAGTCTTGTTAGAAAAATAAATGTTCAATTAAGATTTTAATTCCTAATAGAATTAAGATGATACCACCTAAGTATTCAGCATATTTTTCAAATAAGCTACCAAGTTTTTTTCCAAATAATACACAAACAAATGAAAGAATAAATGTAGTGATGCCAATGGTAGTTATAGCTAAAAACAGATTGACTTTTAAAAAGGCAAAACTTACACCAACGGCTAAAGCGTCAATACTTGTGGCGATAGCTAAAAGAAGAATATTTTTAAATGGGATGGAGTGAATTTTTGCTTCATCTTCTTTTTCTTCTTTACCTTCGTGAATCATGTTGATACCTATCAAGCTCAACAAAATAAAGGCAATCCAGTGATCGATGGATTGAATGTATTCGGCAAAATGACTTCCGGTAAAATAGCCAATAGCTGGCATAAGTGCTTGAAAAAAGCCAAACGCTAGGGCTAGGATAAAGGCATATTTTTTTACTTGATCTTTATCCAGGCTCATACCTTTTGCCAAAGATACAGCGCTTGCATCCATAGCTAAACCAATACCAATAAATAAAATAGTAATAAAATCCATATTCCCTCCTAAAGTAAAAAGACTTATACGAAAAAAAAAGATGTCTTTTTTCGCATAAGTCTTGTTTGTAACGATAAGCCAAATCGATTGATCAGTGTGTTGACTTAAATGCTTACATAAGTAAGATAACTACTTCCTTATGGATGTGATTATATTACCAAAATCAAAATTTCTTTACAATGTAAAATAGTTATTGATATCTAACTGAAATGGATTATAATGAGGCAAAAGGAAGCTAACTATATAAAATTCAAGTATTTTTTATGAAAAAGTTTGAAAATACAAAAT
>NZ_JAJDMK010000124.1:0-3435 GCF_020593575.1 Holdemanella sp. DFI.5.55 | reverse complement strand
CACCACAAGGCGGACTGATTAGTCCAATCCTTGCCAATGTGTACTTACATTATGTATTGGATTTATGGTTTGAAAAGCGCATCAAGAAACAATTATATGGAGAAGCATACCTGGTAAGGTTCGCCGATGATTTCCTGATAATGTTTCAATATGAAAGAGATGCACAAAGAGTATATGAAGCCGTTATTAAAAGAATGGAACTTTTTGGATTGGAACTGTCCAAGGAAAAGACACGAATACTTCCGTTTGGAAGATATAGTGGTTCAATAGAAACTTTTGATTTTCTAGGCTTTACACATTTCAACAGTAAGACAAGAAAAGGCTACTACACAGTGGGACATAAGATAAGTCGCAAAAAGAAGAAGCAATTCAAATCTAACTTGAAGAAATGGGTCAAAGAGAATAGAAACACTCAATTTGACGAATTCATGAAGGCGTTGAACAAGAAATTTACTGGTAGTTTTAACAACTACAGCTTAAGTGGAATGATAAAAGAGGTCAGAAACCTTTGGATTCATTCGCTATATGTAACGTTCAAATGGTTAAACCGAAGGAGTCAAAGAAGAAGTTTCAAATTGGAAAGGTTCTATGAAATATGGAAAGACCGAATCATTCATCCTTATATTTATGTTGATATTTGGTGCGGTGACAAAGTCATTTATAACAAGAATGTTTAAAAGTAACAGTGGGGATCCGTATGCGGGAAAACTGCACGTACGGTTCTTAGAGGGGTTTATCTCCAACTGTTTAAAATGAGTAAAGTAAAAGAAGGAGGTAAATTTACTTATGCAACAAATAGACAATGAAAAATTTGGTAAGTTTATTACTGAATTAAGAAAAGAAAAGAATTTAACACAAAAGGAATTAGCAGATCAATTATTTGTATCTGATAAAACTGTGAGTAAGTGGGAAAGAGGTGCAAGTTTCCCAAATGTAGTATTATTGATTCCAATTGCTGAATGTTTAGGAGTTAGTGTGACAGAATTATTGATGGGAGAATATCTAGATAGACATGATATGATTCAAAATGATGATGTAGACAATATGGTTTCGTATTCATTAGAATCGTCTGTTAAAGCAATGGTTTCCTATAATAAAAGAAAATGGAAAATAATTTGGGGGATATCTTGTTTTATTGTCATTTTAGAATGTTTATATTTATTGGTATCTACATACCCATTAGAACATATAAGAGGAATTGCTTGTGTTTCAGGAGTAATGATGATTTTTGCACTATGGGCGTGTGTTTATGCCAGAGAATTACCATCTTTTTATGACAAAAATAGAATCAATTATGTATCACAAGGTATATTTAGAATTCATATGCCAGGCTTAACTTTTAATAAT
Source organism: Holdemanella sp. DFI.5.55 (assembly GCF_020593575.1). Lineage (NCBI taxonomy): Bacteria > Bacillati > Bacillota > Erysipelotrichia > Erysipelotrichales > Erysipelotrichaceae > Holdemanella > Holdemanella sp. DFI.5.55. Next base: position 2,088 of record NZ_JAJDMK010000124.1, on the reverse strand, counting down.
TCAAACTGGCCAGAAATACTAAAGTTATTACGCTTTGATTCTTTATGTATGGCGGTAGGTACTCCTTTGTTTTATCATATCTCTATATTAATGGGCGGCTATCAATTGTTTGATAATATCAAATTGTATGCTTTATGGATTGTTATCCTTATATCAATAGGTGCAGTATATTACATAGGAAAAAAGTACGAGTAAGAGTTGTTTAACTTTTTTTGCAAAATAAGTGTATGTTATTGTAAGAAATTAACTATTTTGATAAAATGGAGTAAAAGTTAATGGTAATATTTAATTAAGGGAGAGATTGTTATGCACATGAAATATTATTTAGAATGCAATTCAATTGTACTGCAAAAACCATATTACCTTTTAACATGTTCAAATTTAAGATGATTTTTAACGCATAATAACGGATAAAATTAATTTAGTTATTATGCGTTTTTTTTATTTGAATAGGAGTGATTTATATTGTGAAGAAAATATTGGCATCCGCTATGACTATATCTTTATTACTTTGTGGTTGTAGCTATCAAGAATCTTATAGAGGAGGGGTTGAAATGGATAAATCATATAAAGAATTATCAACTATTTTAGACAATATGGCCTTAATGATGAGTTAGTTTATAATCTAGAACAAAGATATAAGGAACTACCTTCTGAAATAGAATTTAATAAAGCAGCGAATTTATTAACATCACTTGGAGAAGGGGATATCGATTATGAAAATATGACATGGAAACCATCTGAAAATGGAGTTTATGCTTTTGACGTAGAAATATTTGATGTTGAAAATATGTATAAAAACTTCTTAATTGGTGTTTCATATTTAGATAGAGAAGAACTAAATTTTACAAATATAGTAGAAGATACAAGTCTTGTTGATTGGGAAGATGGCACTGGATCTAGAAGTGTTTCATTTGATTGGAATGGACAACATTTTAACATTGATGCAAAAGTTGAAGGAGATTGGTTTGACTCAAGTGTTGCAGATGATCTAAATAGAATTATTATAAGTCAAGATACAGGCAAACAATTGTATTTTACAAGTGATGGATATCAAGAAGGAATTGTATTTTATTGCGATAAAGAATGGGCTAATGATTTTGAAAAGGACACAGGTTTGAAATTAGAAGAATTTAATCAATGATTGAAATTTTTAAAAAGGATTGGTGTTTTATGAGAGAGCTATATTGTAAAAAATGCGGAAAGAAAATTAATACAAAGTTATGGATGGTTCCTAATAGCTGTGTTTGTGGTGTAAATCTTGACGAATGGCAAAAAGATAGTGGAAGAACTACTTTTCGTTATTTGCTATGCATATTTTTATTGATGCTTCCTTTGTTTTTGCTTATTTATTTACTACGAATCCTATTAAAGAATTTGATTATATTATATGCTCTTATTCTTTTGATTTCGATGATATGGCTTCGGCAAGCTGATGGAATTTTAATTCGTATAGGAATAGTAAAGATTAAGAATATTATTGTAAAGTAGTTTTTAATCTTAGGAATACCTTTGTAGGAGTGAAGTGATGGAGATGCTTATTGTTTTTGGTGTCATAGTATTTATTTGTGCTCTGTGGATACTTTATATGAAATACCATGTTGTTTTTGGAGGGGATAAATGTAAAGGGACAATTGTAGGTGTTACTAGTCAGAATGGTGGTTATGTTGTCGGTGGAGTGCAAGTCAGAAAAAAATCATATATTGTAAAAATCAATAAGCATAAATATTATACGGCACATGGTTGTATCTTTGAAAATATAGGGAAAAAGAAAATAGGGAAAGAACAATGTCATTAAGTTAAGCAAATTCTTAAATTTATGAGTCTTACCTATAAATAGGTAGGGCTCTTTTTTTGTGCAAGAAGTGTAAAAAACGCTTGACAAGCCAAAAAGCGGAATTTTAAACATAATCCGAAGGAATTATAGAGGAGGATTTTTACCTATGATTCCAGATAAGATTTTAAATGTTTTTAATCGTTCTATTAAAATGGTTTGCAGCAACATCGCTTGTTACTGCAATGACCCTGTTAGTGATTTTACTCGTAAGAGAAAACTGCCTGCTGAAACTCTGATACACTTTATTGTTC
>NZ_JAJDMK010000123.1:0-3441 GCF_020593575.1 Holdemanella sp. DFI.5.55 | reverse complement strand
TCCATGTTCTTTTGCGTATCGAATACGCTGATTGATGGAATTAGCCATATCTTGTGTATCTTTTGTTCTGTTTCATTTTCAACTTGAATCTTTATAGTAGGATTCATTTTGTAATGTCAGTTCTGAGTTGATGTTAGCATTACTATGTTGAACTTCACAGCCAAGCCTACGAGCTGTTTCACGGTCGATATGTCGTAAATATCCGAGAATACCGCCGTTTCCCGATTTTGAAGTTTTCGTGCTTGCATATCGCCCTGATTGATGAATCTTAACGCTTGCGTCAAAACTTAAATATCCCACATTTTCCACCACCTTTGATTGATATAATAAATGAGTTAGTAATATCTAACTATCTTTATTATACCACATTGTGAAATATTTAACAAGTGACCCAATAGGTTATAGCCTAATAGGGTATAGCTCACATTTCACAAAGTAAACGGCGGTTTCAAATATATGTCGTGCCACATCTCTTCGGCTTGGCTGTAGCAAAATACAGCGACCGTTTCATTGCATTACACTCTTTTTCGCCATATTTTGCAAAGGAGCTTCGCCCCTCTTGACTCCCCTTTTTTCAAAACCATGCGACAGATTCTGCTACGATCTATCTTGCACGAATCAGCTCCGCTGTGCACGATAGGCATAGCGATTTTTTGTCGCAAGGTTTTATTTGATGGGAAATCTATGTTACATATTTTACCCAAATGATGTGACATGATTTTCCCATGCAAATGTTATGTACCCAGTCATGCCCAAAATATGTGACATAAAATGGGCATATCACGGTACATAAATTTCCCATTATCACTTCGCAGGCTCGTGATTAAAATTGCGGGAGCAGTTGTGAAAGGAGGTACATGGATATGTACGAAAAAATATTATCAGCTTATGTGACTAATCTAGGGAAATACAATGAGGGAGAGCTTGTCGGGAAATGGCTAGACTTCCCAACAACGCAAACAAAAATAAATACAGTATTAAAAGAAATCGGAATTGACGGTACACGTTATGAGGAAATCTTTATTACTGATTATGAATCCAACATTTGCGGATTGGCGGAGTGTTTCGGAGAATACGAAAGTTTATTTGCATTGAATTATCTTGCTGAAAAGATACAGGAATCAGATAGCACGATTGAGGAAGTGGAAGCTTTATTGGATTTCGGAGAGTATATAGGAAGTATCGAAGAACTGGTTACACTTCTTGATAACACGGATTGTTTTATGATGTATGCAGAAGTGGAAAATGATTATGAGCTTGGTTACTATTATGTTCACGAGTTGGGATTGATACAGGAATTGAAAGGGAGTGTATTGGAAAGATACATTGATTATGAAGCGTACGGTCGTGATGTTAGGCTTGATGAGGGAGGAGTATACACGCATAATGGGTATTATGTATATATGATTGATTCCCCAAGAGTACAGAGTGGAGAGGTATGGGGAGCGATACAGGAAATGAAAGAGGATATGAAACGGATTGCTTAAAGCTATCGTTTGTCCGTTTGTCTGACTTTTTCTTTAAAACTTCTTTTTACTTCTATATTATATATGTATATTATTATATTTATTTTCAACCAAGTTATTAAAATAAAGAGAGACAATCGGACAAATATAAAAATATAGAAATAAATTTGTTAATAAAAGACGGACAATCGGACAGCTCCCTCTACTACTGTATGATATAAGGAAAAAAAAGATAATAAAAAAGAAATATCCAAAATACAATGGAATATTTCTTTAATCCTCATCTTTTGTAAACATTATAATGTCATTCGGTGTACAATCTAATATATCACACAAACGTTCTAATGTTGATGTAGTGATGTGTTTGTTATGCTTTAAGTTGTAAACTGTTTTTGATAATATCTTATGTTTATCAATTAGTGTATAAGTAGTTATATTCTTTTCTTTCATTGTTTGCCATAATGGTTCATAAGAAATCAAATCACACACCTCCTACATCTATTATTTTAGATAGATAAGAGGTACTTGAATATATCGATAAGAATCGGTATAATATGAGTTAGTAAAATTTAGTATAATCTATAAATATAAAGGAGAAACAAAGTCATGAAGAAAATCTTATCACTCTTTCTTGTCTTTACTCTTGTATTTTCTCTTTCCGCTTGCGGTAGTAATTCCAAAGAGAAAGACAATGAAACAGAATCTCAAACTGAAACCGTACAGGAAGTTGACCTTACCACTTGCGTGACGGGTTTGCGTGACCGTGTGGTTGAAGTTAATACGAAACCCGACTGGATGGATGGCATAAAGTTCGACGAGAAGTATGTCAAATCTGTAAAGGCAGATGATTCCAAGGTCGATATGACCAAGGCTGGTGAGTATCAGCTTACATACAATATCACGGGTGTGGAATCTAAGGACTTCATTGCCAAGGACGTGAAAGTCATCAAGAAAGTAACTGTTAAGGAAAAGATGACCGAAGAGGAAAAAGCTTCTGAGGAGCAGAAAACTGCCGAAGCACAAAAGCAGGATATAAAGCCTGTGATTGAGGAGAAGGAATCTGGAAATAGTGATAAAAACAGCTCTAGCTCTAAACCAAATAACAATAGTAGTTCCAGCTCTGATAACAGCTCTCCAAGCAAGCCTGCTCCAAGCAAGCCTAATAAGCCTGCACCTGCACCTAGTGAGCCTGCTAAGCCTAGCAAGCCTGCTCACCAGCACGACTGGAAGACTGAGTACAAGACGGTACATCATGAGGCTCAGTATCGTAACGAGCCTGTATATGAAGACCAGATTGTCTACGAAGACCGTCCTGTGTACAAGTGGAGTGCATACTGGACTTGCAATGAGTGTGGTGCTCGCTTTAATGATATCTACGATATCAAGGACCATGTGCTTTATGAGTGTGGTGGAGGCTACACTGCCCATGAAGAGAAAATCCAAACTGGCACTGAACAGGTACAGGTTGGAACGAACCGTGTTCAGGTCGGCACGAACCAGGTTCTTGTAAAGGACGCCTGGGATGAACAGGTTCCAAATGGTCAGTCTTGCTCTTGCGGTGCACGCAAGTAAGCAAAACGCTTAACTCACACACACCCTACCCATTCGGGTAGGGTGTTCTTTTTTTCGCCCGCAGTTACCACCTCTCCAACCTTTCTACAAAAAATATGAAAGAGCAGTTTGCCAAGGATTGTTATATTGATTCGGGCAAGGAATCCATTTTCAGATCTTTTAAAGAATTGAAAACGGATTCCTTTTCATTTAATTGTGGAACGTTTGAAATTGTTAATTTTTTTCTCATTTACTTTATAAAGCTTTTCTAAGTTTCTTAGTCTTTCCATATGATAAAAGGATTCTAACATTCTATTTTGGAGATTATCATAATCCTGTTTTAAGTTTTCTATATCTTCTTCCGAATAGTCCTGTTCACGTCCTTTTATCACATTATTTACATATTCCTCTCGACTATACTCAA
>NZ_JAJDMK010000122.1:0-3510 GCF_020593575.1 Holdemanella sp. DFI.5.55 | reverse complement strand
ATTGACCCTAAAATAGACCCCAAAAATAATGACCCTAATTAAAATTGGTTACCCATATGGCGAGTAATCCTCGCCATTTTCTTTTATTAAATTTTAGCAAACTTATTGCATCAGTGCTAAAAATGAGTATAATAGTAATTAGCAGTTAGAATAACTAAGTGCTAAAAGGAGGATGAATTATGTTACAACCTTTACATGATTATGTTTTATTAAAGAAAGAGAAAGAAGAAAAAACTACGGCAAGTGGAATTATTTTGACAAGTGGAAAAGAAAAGTCAAAGCTTGCAGTTGTCGCAAGTATTGGTGCAGATGTTAAAGATGCGGGATATGCTTGTGGAGATAAAGTTTTATATAAAGAATATTCAGGAACTACAATGCAGCTTGATGATGAAGAATTCATTGTCATCAAAGATGAAGATATCATTGCAGTAAGTAAGTAGTAGGAGGTAATGAATTATGGCTAAAGAAGTACGTTTTTCAAAAGATGCTCGTGAATCCATGTTAAGAGGTGTTAACACATTAGCAAATGCAGTTCGTGTTACTTTAGGTCCTAAAGGACGTAATGTTGTTCTTGAAAAGGAATATGGATCCCCATTGATCACAAACGATGGTGTAAGTATTGCTAAAGAAATTGAATTGGAAGATAAGTTTGAAAATATGGGTGCTAAATTGGTATATGAAGTTGCCAATAAGACAAATGATACAGCTGGAGACGGAACAACAACAGCTACAATTTTAGCTCAAAGTATGATTGAAAATGGTTTACGTCAAGTGGATCGTGGGGCAAATCCTGTATTGATGCGAGAAGGTATTGAAAAAGCAGCTAAGGCAGTAAGTGATTATATCTTATCTGTTTCTAAGAAAGTAGAAAGCAGTAAAGATATTGCCAATGTTGCGACAATTTCATCTGGATCGGAAGAAATTGGTAAGATTATTGCGGATGCGATGGAAAAAGTTGGTCGTGATGGTGTCATTTCAACAGATGATTCAAAAGGCTTTGAAACAGAACTTGAGATTAGTGAAGGTATGCAATATGACAAGGGTTATGTTTCTCCATATATGGTTAGTGATCGTGAAAAGATGGAAGCTATAATGGAAAATGCTTATGTATTAGTAACGGATCAAAAGATCACAAACATTCAGGAAATTTTACCTTTACTTGAACAATTGGTTCAGGCAAATCGTGCGTTATTGATTATTGCGGAAGATTTAGAAAATGAAGTAGTTTCTACTTTGGCATTAAATAAACTTCGTGGAACATTCAATGTAGTTGCAACTAAAGCTCCAGGCTTTGGCGACAACCAAAAAGAAATGTTGCAAGATATTGCGATTATGACAGGTGCTAAATTCTATTCAAAAGATTTGAATATGGAATTAAAAGATATGCAGTTATCGGATTTGGGTACAGTTAAAAAGATTGTTGTCACAAAAGATAATACGACAATGATTGGTGGAGCTGGAAGTAAAGAAGATGTGGCTGCCCGTGTATCTGAAATTGAAGCACAAATGGAAAATACAACAAGTGATTATGATAAGAAACGTATGGCAGAGCGTTTAGGTAAATTATCAAATGGTGTTTCAATCATTAAAGTGGGTGCTGCAACTGAAAGTGAATTGAAAGAAAAGAAACTTCGTATTGAAGATGCGTTGAACTCAACTCGTGCTGCTGTTAGTGAAGGTATTGTAGTTGGAGGTGGATCTTGTTTAGTAAAGGCTTATGTGGCATTAAAAGATGAAATAAAATCGGATGTAGTTGATGTACAAAAAGGTATTAAAGTTGTATTTGATGCATTGTTAGCTCCAATTGCACAGATTGCTGATAATGCTGGATATAACAGTGAAGAGATTGTTGAAAGACAAAAAGAAGTAGGTGAAAATGTAGGATTTGATGCAAAACATGGTGAATGGGTAGATATGATTGAATCTGGTATCATTGATCCTACAAAAGTAACTCGTAATGCATTGATGAATGCTTCTAGTATTTCAGCTTTGTTCTTAACAACAGAAGCTGGAGTTGCTAAAATTGATAAAGAAGAACCAGCACCTACAATGCCTCAGGGAATGTATTAACAGTTGATTGAATAGCTAAGGTTTTGATTACTTTAGCTATTTTTTTGTGCAAAGAAAGCTTTTGAAAGTAATGTAAATTATGTGTCAAAAAGGCTAAAAAACGTTTTCCGCTTGCGCTACCATATCTGTACAACTCGAGGGAGGTATAGATTATGAAAGGTAAATTATAAAAAACGTTTGCTTCTAGTGCTGTTGCATTAAGCATGTTAGTCGGATGTAGTTCAGGAAGTGGAACTGCTGCAACTGAATTAAAGGAAGGAGATACGGTCAAGATTGGTTTGAACTATGAATTGTCTAGTGCTGTAGCTTCTTATGGTCAAGCTGAGTATAAAGGTGCAACGCTAGCTATCAAGGAAAATAACGCAAACAAGGATTCAAAATATAAAATTAAAGCTGTCAAAATGGATAATAAAGTAGATGCTAGTGAATCTACTTCAGCAGCTACAAAATTGATGACTGAAGATGGTGTAGCTTTTATAGTTGAACCTGCAACTTCAGGTGCTTCTATTGCGACATATCCAGTAGCGGATCAAAACCAAGTTCCAGTCATTTCACCATCTGCTACTCAGGTAGATGCAACAATGAATGGGGATTCTCCTTATGAATATGCGTTCCGCATTTGTTTTGTAGATTCATATCAAGGTAAGGCAATGGCTAAATTTGGATATGAAAACTTAGGTAAGAAAAAAGCTGTTATCATTAACGAAGTTAGTGATTATGGAAAGGGTCTAATTAAAGAATTTACACAAAATTTGAAGATTTAGGTGGAGAAGTTGTAGCTACAGAAAGCTATAACACTAAAGACACTGACTTTGCCGGTATCATCACAAAAGTAAAAGATAAAGGTGATGATGTATTTGAATCAGAAAAATTAGCAGAACTTGCAGGTAAAGAAAATTTAAATAACTGCTACTATTCAACTGCTTATACTACAGTTAATGCAAGCGATACTTTAACAGCATTTGTTGATGCATATACTAAAGAATATGGAGAAGCTCCAAATATGTTCTCTGTATTAGCTTACGATGCTGCTAATTTAGTTTTACAAGCTCTGGAAAAATCAGCTAAGTCTGGTGCTATTCTACAAAAGGCAATTACAGATTCTGATTTTGAAGGTTTTACTGGTTCATTCACATTTGATAAGACACATTCACCTAAGAAGTCTGTATTAGTTTTTAACTTAGTAGATGGTGTTCAAACGGAAGCCGTTTCAGTAGATCCAAATAAATAAGTCTTTGTTCAAAGGGGGGAACAATTTCCAATGTCATTAAGTTAAGAAATAACGAACTGTCCAGATACTATTGTCTGGATGGTATTTTTATTTGAAAGCACAGCGAAATTTGTAGTATTGCTACTACATTTTAAAAAATATATAAACGGAATTGTTCATGAAAATATAAAAATTCGTAGAATGTTCCTAATTTAAAGGAAATCTACGAA
>NZ_JAJDMK010000121.1:0-3624 GCF_020593575.1 Holdemanella sp. DFI.5.55 | reverse complement strand
TGTTATACACAATTTTGTAAAAGGTTGATTTCAAATCTGATATAATGATGTAAAGTAGGTGTTATAAATGATAAAGCAGTATAAATTCGCAATTTGTGATGATGATATTCAATTTTGCAATAAGATTAAATCATATATTATTGAATATTATGGAGAAAACAAGGTGGAAATATCTATTTTTAATTCCGGAGAGGATTTTATTAAATCAAAAGTTAAATATGACTGTATTTTTTTAGATATTGAAATGATCAACTTGAATGGTATAGAGATTGCGACTATGATTCGTAACTACGACTTAGACACATATATAATAATAGTTTCTGGATTTCCTAAATATAAAAATGTAGCCTATAGATTGCATGTATTTGATTATCTTGATAAACCACTGGATAAAACAATGTTATTTAAAACTTTAGATGATATGACTATACTATTACAAAATAGTCAGATAGATATCTATGAATATTTTCAAACAAACCATGGTTTAGTAAAATTAAAGGTAAATGATATCATGTATTTTGAATATAGTGAACGTAAAATAAATCTGTACACAAATAACGATAGTATCTATCAATTTTATGATACCATCTATAAATTGGAAGAAAGATTTAAACAGTACCATTTTATTAGTCCACATAAAGCTTTTTTAGTCAATATAGACTATATTCAAAACATCCATTTGAACGATTTAATTTTAGAAAAAGATATTATTATACCCATTTCTAAATTGAAAAAGAAACAAATCAAAGACGCATATTTAAATGCGATATCAAAAGAAATGGATCAATAGATTTATGATATATCAAAAATTTTTTGTTGATATACTGCTACTGTTTAATGGAATGATTTTGAATTATCTATATTTTCATTTCTATGATTCTCGATACATTTTGCGATTGTCTCAGTTTCAGAAAATGTTGACAGTTTGTTTACTCGCCTTGATGTTTGTTTTTGTTTATTCTGATTTTGGATACTGCAGTTATATCTTTACAAGTTTGCTTGGCTTTTTATTTATTCGTATTTTCTATCATTTTGAAGAAAAAAGCGAATATATTACTCAAGTCGTATTTTTCTTTATACTTATGTTTTCTGATTTATTTGCATCAATATTCACCAATCTTATTATTCGCTTTTTTGATATGCAAAGAAATTCTGTATTAGAATTGAGTTATTTTTCTATTTTGTTAACTACATTAATTATTATTATTTTGTATAGTTTTTTAAACGCAAAGTTGATTGGAATTTCCTATAAAAATCTTGCCAAAAAAGAATTGATTATTTACGTAGGTTCATTAGTCTTTTCTTGGCTTTTATGTCTTATTTTAATATCCTTTTTATTATATTTTAAAGATTTGTTATTTCAATTCTTTGTGTGTTTTGTCATTTTATTTATTTTACTTTTGGATTTATTTTTGGTCTATAGTGCACAAACAAAAGTAAATAATAATCTTTTAGAAAAAGAAATGAGAATTGTGAATCAAAAATCTGATCTATTGATGAAATATTATGAAAATGTTAAAAATCAAGATCAAGAAAATAGTATTTTTCGTCATGATTTAAAAAATCATTTATCTGTAATTAAAGATAATTTGCCAGAATGCATGAGTGTATATGTGAATGATATTATGTCTCATATTGATAAAGATAATATACGGTTTTATTCAGATAATAAAATCTTAGAAGCTTTAATAAACGATAAGCTTGATCAAGCAAAGAGAAATGGCATTGAATTGAGCGTGAAATGTGATGACACAAATATAGGAATTCTTTCTGATTATGACTTAGTTACTATACTATCTAATCTTATTGATAATTCTATTGATGCAGTGAATACTAATATTTCTGAAGAAAGGCAAATAATTCTTCGAATAAAAGAAGTTAAAAATAATCTTGTGATAAAAATCAAAAACGCCTTTAATAATGAAATTATATACAATAAAGAAGAACTTATGTCTACTAAGGAAGGTCATAGCGGCTTAGGAATTAAAAGTGTGAAATCTGTGGTAAGTAAATATCAAGGAGAAATAAGAATGGACATAACTGATAATATGTTTTCTGTGTTAATAATTATTCCATTTCATCCATAAAATACGCCACTTTATACAAGGATTAAACAGTCCTTGTTTTTTTGTGTTAATTTATAGATAGGAAAAAGAGGTGATGTTAAATGGAAATTACTTTAGACATTGGTTATCCTGCAAATTTACTTTATTCAGACGTTTCGATTAGTGTGCCTGATCATGGGATAATATCTTTTGTCGGAGATAATGGTTGTGGAAAATCTACGTTACTTAAAACACTAGCTGGAATAATTAATCCAATGAGAGGTGTTGTTCCAAGTGAATTACTAAATATGAACTTTATGGTCTCAAATTACATTTCAATACCTGAAGAAGTAAAAGTAAAAGACATAATGTTATTACTTGGAAATGAAAATTGTAATTATGTTAAGAATAAATACGGTAATATTTATCAGTTTGTAGAGAAACTTGAAAGACAAACTGTAAAGAAACTTAGTAGTGGAGAAAAGAAAGTAGTTGAAATTTTTTCAAGCTTGGCACTACATAAAAAATATTTATTGTTAGATGAAGCTTCTAATGCTTTAGATATTACAAATAAACAATTTTTATTGGATGCTTTAATCTCTGTTTCGCAAAAAGATATCGTTGTTTTTTATGTCTCGCATAATCTTAATGAAATAATTAAATTAAATGGGGAAGTTTATTGTTTTATACCAAAATTCAAAACCATAAGAAAAATTCAAAATGAAGAATTAATCGATAATAGGTTTAAAGATTTAATTACGTTTGGAGCTGATTCTTATGAGTAGATTATTTAAATTTGAGATAAAAAGAATGAAGTATAAAAAAATTCATATCATTTTACCATTAATTATTATTTCAATTGGTTTGGTTGGTATTATTACAGGAAATGCGTTTAATGAAAATTTAACGAGCAAGGTAAAAATGTTAAATATATTCCAAGCTTACACTCAATTTAGTTTTATTTTCTTAGGCTTTGTCTATATTTATTTATTTACAGAGGATTCTATAAAAGGAACGGATAAGTATATTTCACAATTAGGATATTCATTGGCTGTACAGATTTTGTTTAAATCGCTAATTTTATATGCATATACATTAATAATTACGACAGCGTTTATTATCGGATATGCAATTTCTATTAATTTTACAGATTTAGATTATTTACTACTGATAGTGTGTTCAATTGCAGCAGCATTATTGTTTACGATAACGTTCGCATGCTTAATGAGCATAATCTTCAAAAAGGCTTTAGATGCAACAGCTTTTCAATTAGTGTTTTTTATTATATTTGACGTGTTAAATATTTTTACATTTGGATTAACAAATCCATGTGATGCCAATAGTTTGGCAACAGTAACTGTTAGATATATTTCTGGAATTCCAATAGCACACAAGTCTTTAGAAAGTATCAAACTGGACTTTGAAACATTTAAATGGGTTTATACTGTAACTCCGTCAATCGTTTATTCTATCATAATTATTATTATAATTTTAGTACTTTTGTGTGGTAAGAGAGTTGGAGGTATATATGTCACAAAACATAAAGATTAAAGGAAAAAATCCTTATGATGTTCTTGCG
>NZ_JAJDMK010000120.1:0-3711 GCF_020593575.1 Holdemanella sp. DFI.5.55 | reverse complement strand
CCAACCATATATCTGCAACTTTATTTATATCTGCTTTTTGTAATTCTCTAATCATTTAAATGACCCTTTTACAAATTGCGATTTATATTTTTCTTCTTAAATAATACTATTGTACGAAGTAAACAAATCATATTTTTAGACTTAAATGACTAAGATACCCGCCCACTCTAAAATCACACAAAGAACAAACAAAATGACAATCAATAATACAGGTGAAAAGCCTTTTTTTAGTATCTTTGTACAACCAAAGAATACACATAAAGAAAGAACTCCAGGCAATACCATATCTAAATCGGATTGAATGTTTACTACATGAATTTGCACAAACCTCTGAACTAGTATACCAATCACAAACATTCCAAGCATACTTGCAGCGAGTGTTACATTCTTTAAGAATGTATCCGATAAGTCCGTAATCAACTTAGTACCTTTCTTATAACCAAGCTCTTGTGTGATCCAAAGAAAGCCAAAGCGAAGTACGTTCCATGTCACAAAGAAGAAAATAGGTCCTAGAATATTTTGTGATAAAGCTAATGATGCGCCAACAGCCGCAAGAATTGGACGCATTGTAAACCAGAATACTGGATCTCCTACACCTGCCAAAGGACCCATTAAGCCAATCTTTACATCTTGAATGGAAGTATCTGAAATATCAGCACCTTTTGCCTTTTCTTCTTCCATAGCCAAGACAATACCAACAATTGGTGCAGAAACATATGGATGTGTATTATAGAATTTTAAATGACGATCTACAGCCAAATCATAATCTTCTTTATTGGGATATAATTCTTTTAACGCCGGAAGCAAGCCATAGCACCAGCCACCATTTTGCATACACTCAAAGTTCCATGAACCTTGTAAATATTGATGGTTTAAACAAACCTTTAATCTTGTACTCTTCTTCATATAAACCACCTACTCATAATCATTTAAGATGTCCCCTAATGGATCATCACTTGTTTTACTTGATTGTTCCTTGGCATTCAACAACATATATAGCCAAACTAAACCACCACCAATAAAGCATAACGATAGTAAAGACAAGCTTGTCATGCATGCCAAACCAAATCCAATCATAAAGAATGGATATGTAAATTTAGAGCCTAATACATTCGCTACAATCGCAAAGCCAACCACACAAACGACACCAGAACCAATCAATAATCCTTTATAAATTGAAACAGGAATCATTTCCAAGATTGAACAAATCACAGATGAAGGGATCAATAATAATACAACCGTCGGAATCAAAACACGAATTCCTTGCACACAAATGCCAATCCATTGATAATAAGAAACTTTCTTTGTTTCATCCATTTTATGTACAAGTTGGATTGCTAAATTACGACATACCTTTGTCAAAGATAACCCCACTAAAGATAATGGAATCGCTAGGGCAATACTAAACGCAATCACATATCTAGCTTCAATTGCACTTTCAAGGCCATGAATCATCAATATAGATGAAATCACACTCGCTAAACATACATCGGGTGCAACTGCCGCACCAATATTGGCCCACCCTAAGGCAATCAATTGTAAAGATCCACCTAATAATAATCCTTCTGCTAAATGGTTTGTCACTAAACCAATTAAAGTACAGGCAACAATGGGTTGATGAAATTCAAACTCATCCAAGATGCCTTCAATGCCTGCGACAAATGCCACAAGTAAAACTAAAATAGTCTGCATACCTCTTCCTCATTTCTTTTTGATTTTCTTAAAATCCTTTGAATTTAAAAAATAATACAAGATAAATGCCCATACAAGAAGGAGTACCGCGCCTAATGATATAAACGTCTTATAATAGGGATACCCAAAAACAGCTCCTACGCTTAAAATCAAGCCAACAAAAACATAGGATACAAATTCCTGGATTACATCATAGATTTCTTGAAAACTGTATTGATTATGTGTAACTTCGTTTTCCTGTAGTCCATCATATATACCATGTGCAATATCTTTTAAAAATCTTTTCATATGTATAATATACCACAAGAAAAGGCTTTCCCATCAGGAAAAGCCAAGATTATTTATTATTCATCATTTTAAGTGCAATTCTAAGAATACAAATGCCCATTACCACAATCACAATTGAATTCAATAACCAAGTGTTGATTGTATTCGGTAGTTTATAAATAAAAACGGTACATGCGCAAAGTAGTAAAATAAAGCATTCTATAACAGAATTTTTAATCATAGTCATATCTGTACCTCCCTTACATTTTTAGTATAAAACGCCTTAAATAAAGTACAATATGACTACATACGATTGAACAGACATTTATCCAACACTTAATTCATCCTTAATCTATGTTAATTTTAATTTACATATGAACCAATTTCTCGTTTGCAGGTTCTTATAAAGAGGATTATTGTAAAAGTATCTAACCATAAATAAACGGAGTTGATTATGATCAACATACCCAAGATACTGGTGGCAACCGGGTCTGGGGCATTTTTAGTACTCTTCTCATTGTTATATCGAATTCGTATTGTACAAACAAATCAGTTTGATGAAAAAATATATAACTTTATGCTTATAGTTACCTTCATTGCCACGGTCAATGAAACGCTTAGTTTTATCATTGATGCCCAGGTTTTATCTTTCATATTTTACAATATATCTCAAATACAATTGCTTCAGCTAGCTCAGACATCATCGGATATTATTGGTGTTTATTCGTAGAATATCATATTCATAGAAATTTTGCGCGCATCAAGAAGAAATCAAGAATCTTAGCCATTCCATTGATCATTGCCACAATCTTGATCTTTATCAATTTATTGGGAACGGGTATCATCTTTGATATTTCAAAGGAAAATGTATATACTCGTGGTCCCATGAATTTTATTTTATATATTTTCGTCTTCGTTTATTATATTGAAAGTGTATATACTGTTCAAAAAGCTAAAGCAGATTCCATTTTAGTAGAATTCTTTCCCATTTATTACTTTATCATTCCTTGTATGATTGGTACCATGATTCAAGGTTTCTTTTTCGGAATTTCTATGGTCTGGCTATGTGTCGCAATCGCATTTATCTTAGTTTATATTGAAATCCAAATATCTATATCCTTTATTGATGATTTATCCGGACTTTACAATCGAAAATACATGAATCATTATTTAAACAAACTTCAAAACAATAAAACGAAACATGTATATGGATTCATGATGGATATCAATGACTTTAAAGCCATCAATGATACATATGGATATTTAAAAGGTGATTATGCCCTCATACATTTTGGTAAAATTCTACAACATTCGATTGATAAAGATTCAGTTGCCATTCGTATGGGTGGAGATGAATTCGTGATCTTTGCGAAACTCAAATCGGATGAAGAAGCCTTGGCTTTAAAGAAACAAATCGAATACAATGTTCGACAATTTAATATAAAATCAAAAGAACCATTCCATTTCTCTTTCTCGCTTGGAATAGCTAAATTTAACGGTAAAATACCGATGCATTCTTATCAGCCATGGACGATTCTATGTATGAAACTAAAAATATGCATCGTTTAATGCAGTAATCAAGGCGAGTTCATCGCCTGTTTTTATTTTGCACAAGAAAGACTTTTCCTACGAAAAAGTCACACGCCTAAATGACGTGCCCGGTTCGTTTCCAGTCGTCCGGTAACATTTCAATATCTACTCCATCTTTCTGAATCATTCGGTATCCCGATCCATTCAGTCTTTATCGATGGA
>NZ_JAJDMK010000012.1:0-45905 GCF_020593575.1 Holdemanella sp. DFI.5.55 | reverse complement strand
GGGCGAAGTGTTGAAATTAGCTGGTGGAGATGGTTCAGGCCGCGTTCAAAGATAAATAGAAAGAAGAGTAAGAATATGTTTGAAATGAAAGATTTCTCATTAGAGGGAAAAGTTGCTTTAATTACTGGGGCAAGTTATGGTATTGGCTTTGCGATTGCGACAGCTTACGCAAAAGCAGGAGCTACAATTGTATTTAATGATATTAAACAAGAATTAGTAGATAAAGGTTTAGCTGCTTATCAAGAAGCAGGTATCAGAGCTCATGGATACGTTTGTGATGTTACAGATGAAGATGCAGTCAATGCGTTTGTGGCAAAAGTAGAAGGAGAAGTAGGAACAATTGATATTTTGGTTAACAACGCAGGAATTATTAAACGTATTCCTATGTTGGAAATGAGCGCAAAAGATTTCCGCCAAGTCATTGACATTGATTTAAATGGACCATTTATCGTAAGTAAGGCTGTTATTCCTGGGATGATCAAAAAAGGTCACGGAAAGATCATCAACATTTGTTCAATGATGTCTGAACTTGGTCGTGAAACAGTGAGTGCTTATGCAGCTGCTAAAGGTGGATTAAAGATGTTAACTCGTAACATTTGTAGTGAATATGGAGAATACAATATCCAATGTAACGGTATTGGTCCAGGATATATCGCAACACCTCAAACAGCTCCATTACGTGAAAAACAACCAGATGGTTCAAGACATCCATTTGATCAATTTATCGTAAGTAAAACTCCGGCTGCTCGTTGGGGAGAACCACAAGATTTAATGGGTCCAGCTGTATTCTTGGCAAGTGATGCAAGTAACTTTGTCAATGGTCACGTATTGTATGTAGATGGTGGTATCTTAGCTTATATTGGAAAACAACCAGAATAGAAAAGGAAGGGTCGAATATATGAAAATCGCATTAATTAACGAAAACTCTCAAGCTGCAAAAAATGCACAAATCTATGAAGTATTAAATGAAGAAGCTCAAAAGGCAGGACACACTGTATTCAACTACGGTATGTATTCTGCAGAAGATGATGTTCAATTAACATATGTAAAAAATGGTTTATTAGCATCTATCTTATTAACTACGAAAGCTGTTGACTTTGTTGTAACAGGATGTGGAACAGGACAAGGAGCCATGCTTGCTTGTAACTCATTCCCTAACGTATTGTGTGGACACATCACAGATGCTGTTGATGCTTACTTATTTGGACAAGTAAATGATGGAAACTGTATCGCTATGCCTTTTGCACAAGGATTTGGATGGGGTGCAGAAATTAATCTTCACTATACTTTTGAAAAATTGTTCTCAGAAACATTTGGTGGTGGATACCCTAAAGAACGTCGTGAACCAGAACAACGTAATAAAAAGATCTTAGATCAAGTTAAAACTGTGACTCACCGTCCATTAATTGAAATCTTAAAAGAAATTGATCAAGACTTCTTGAAAGAAACGATAGCAGGTGATCACTTCACAGAATATTTCTATCCAAACTGCCAAGATGATGAAATCGCAAACTATTTAAAATCACTATAATAATTAAAAGTAAATTCTCTCCTTTAAGCAAATGAGTTTGACGGGAACTCATTCGTGTCATTGATTCATAATATAGGCCTCCTAAATATAAACTGGAGGCCTTTTTTGTATAAGAAAAGCTGTGGATTAAGCGATGTTAAAATCACTTTCTGTCTCACGGTTTTTTCTTTCTTTTACTATGAATGGTAAATGGAATAGGCTAAGTCCAATCACTCCAAGCATGATGACTCTAAATAAATAGATATAGTATCCATGGCTTAGGTTAAGGAACGGAAGTCCTTCTAATGGTGGTCTTACAATAAACATAAAGTTTGTATCATATACTGCCAAAATAGAATTCATATATAAATTGAAAACTAATAACGCAAACAATACGACTAAATTGTCTTTAAATGCCTGCATACCTAGGTTTGCATGTTTGAAACGAATCAAATATAAAGAAAACCATGTTAATGCTGCATGATACATGAAGCATTGATATACATTGGCTACATTAAATTCAACGCCATACGTTGGAATCAAGATTGCCGCGATTCCTCCGCAAGTACCGACAACCGCAAAGAAGTTGATCATTTTTTGTTTTAGTGGACCATCCTTTCCAAAAGTAATGTAGGCCACAATAAACAATAAGATACTGCAGATATGGAATGGAAGGGATTGCGGATTTAAGTGCATTCCTCCATGTGTACTTGGAATCATATCTGACATCATTTTTGTGGTTTCGCTAAGTAAACATATAAACATAAAGAAGTAACAAGCATTTTGTAGCGTGAAATCTTCTTTTTTCGCATAGTGATTCATAATTAGGATAAATAGAATACATATTCCTATCCATATAAAGTGTTTTGTAGTAAACATATGCCCTTTCCTCGTAGTCCACAGATTATACCATTCGAATCATAAGTAAACAATGACAAAATCCTTAAACTTATCTAAAATATTCTTAAATTACATGATATACTTTTTTTCTAGATGATAAAAAGGATGTCGACTCCTTGTAATCGTATAAATCCATATTTAAAAGGGGGTATAATAAAATGGTACAAGATATTTATCCGCATAAGTTACATAATGAATTTGATCCAGAAGTAAAGGCAACAGAAAATGACATCTTATTGTGTATTGTGAATGGAAGAATCTTAATTCATTTAAACTGCTTTGAGAATAAGGAAGTTGTTTTTCCTAAAGTAAAAGAAATACAAATCCATTCAGAATATCGTTATTTATTTTCAATTGATAGTACGAAATATTTCTTATGTGATATGCGATTAGAAGACAATCAGATTCCATCAGGATATGGTTATGTTGAAGAGAGAAGTTTGCGTATTGAAGGGATTGGTCCAAAAGACAATTTGTTTGCGGCCATTACTGGAAAGCATTTGGCAGATTGGTATCGAGATACTAAATTCTGCGGAAGATGTGGACATAAGATGGTGCATTCAACAAAGGAAAGAGCTATGGTTTGTCCAGAATGTCATAACACAGTGTATCCAAGAATTATGCCAGCTGTCATTGTGGGTGTAATCAATGGGGATAAGTTATTGTTGACAAAATATCGTACGGGATTTAAATATAATGCGTTGATTGCGGGCTTTACTGAAATTGGTGAAACCGTAGAAGAAACAGTAAAACGTGAAGTTATGGAAGAGGCTGGAATCAAAGTCAATAATATTCGTTACTATAAGTCACAGCCTTGGGGAAGTGCCAATGATATTTTGTTAGGGTTCTTTTGTGATGTAAAGGGCAATGATGAAATATCTATGGATACCAATGAATTGAAATATGCGGATTGGGTTCAAAGAGATGAAATCATTCTTCAACCAGGTGAATTTAGTTTAACGAATGAAATGATGAAATTGTTTAAGGAAAATAAAGTGGAGTGAAAGTATCACACTCATTCTTCTAAAAATGAAGAGGATATGGTACAATAAAGAGTGTAAAAAATTTTATAGAAAATAGGAGTGAAAAATTATGGCAATTTCTGCAGGTGATTTTAAAACAGGATTAACTTTAATCGTTGATGGTGATCCTTGGGTAGTATTAGATTTCCAACATGTTAAACCTGGTAAAGGTGCAGCTATCTTAAAAACTAAGATGAAAAACTTAAAAACAGGGAATACACAAGAAAGAAACTTCAATGCTTCAACTAAATTTGAACAAGCTAACATTTCTAAAAAAGCAGCTCAATTCTCATATGAAGCAGATTCTACATATTACTTCATGGATTTAGAAACATACGATACTTATGAATTAACAGCTGACCAAGTTGATTTCAACAAATACTTTATTGTTGAAGGTGCTGAAGTATCTTTGATGTTCTTCGAAGGAGAATTATTATCCGTTTCTGTTCCAGAAAAAGTTGAATTAACAGTAGCTGAAACAGATCCAGCCATCAAAGGTGCACCATCTAACCAAACTAAAGATGCAACTACAGATACTGGATTAACATTAAGAGTTCCACAGTTCATCGAACCAGGTGAAAAAATCGTTGTATTCTCAACAGATGGAAAATATGCAGGAAGAGCTTAATCGCTCTTCTTTTTTTAACTATGAATAAAGTCGTCTTAATTACAGGTGGTGCTCGTGGTATTGGAAGTGCAATCGCATTGGAACTCGCAAAACATGGTTATGATATTGTCATTAACTATTTAACTTCTAAACAGCCTGCCAAAGAATTAAAAGAAAAAATTGAATCTCAATATCATGTTCATTGTCTTACCATTTGTGCTGATGTATCCGATGTAGATCAAGTAAATATAATGGTTAGTGAAATTGAAGAGAAGATGGGTGGCGTAGATATATTAATTAATAATGCGGCTGTAGATCTTTCCAATTTGTTTCATTTAAAAAATGCCGAAGAATTTAAAAGAACATTAGATGTAAATGTAGTAGGTGCTTTTAACTGTAGTAAAAGAGTCTATAAACATATGTTAGATCAAGAATATGGAAGAATTATCAATATATCAAGTACCAACGGAATTAACACATATTATCCAATGTGTATCGATTATGATGCTTCAAAAGCAGCCTTGATTTCAATGACACACAATCTTGCGGCTGAATTTGGACCATACATCAATGTGAATTGTGTTGCACCCGGATTTATTGGAACCGATAATGAACTAGATGGCTATGACGAAGAGTTCTTAAAGGAAGAAACAGAAAAAATCATGGTGAAACGTTATGGAAAACCAGAAGAAGTGGCATACCTTGTTCGTTTTCTAATTAGTGATGAAGCTAACTTCATCAACAATTCCATTATTCGTATCGATGGTGGACAGATGGGTAGTTGTTAAAAAAAGTGGTTAAATCCCTATGTTTAAAGGGAGTTGACCACTTTTATTCTTTATTGATCGAAGTATCGTTTGAAACGAAAAAAGATGCACTTGGCATCTTAGTTGTTTTTCATATTTGTTAGGGCAAGAAGAATAGAAAGTTTTCCATATTCTAATGTTAATCCACCCTGCATATATAAAGTATAGGGTTCAACGACTGGAGCATCTGCACTTAGTTCGATTGTACTTCCTTGTGTAAAGCTTCCAGCAGCCATAACTTCATCAAATGGATAGCCTGGCATTGGAGCGGCCATAACACGAACAAATGAATCAATTGGACTTGTGGATTGAATGCCTTGTGTAAAGCTAACAAGATTTTCTTTGGAACCCAGTTCTAAAGTTTGAATGATATCCGTTCTTTCATCATTATAAGCAGGCGATACGTTTTTATAGCCTAATTTTTCTAACATATAAGCTGTGAAAACGGCCGTCTTTAAAGCACTCTTTACAGCATTTGGTGCCATGAAAATACCTTTAAAGAAAGAGTTGTTCAAGTTAAAGTTTGCGCCCAAATCCTTACCGATTCCAGGAGCTGTTAAGCGTTCAGCTACCATATTGATTAATTCTTTATTACCAGCTACATATCCTCCGGTAGAGGCGATTCCTCCACCTAAGTTTTTCATCAAGGATCCCACCACTACATCAGCACCAATATGTCCTGGCTCTAATTTTTCAACAAGTTCACCATAACAGTTATCGACCATGATAATAACGTCTTTGTTTACTTCACGAATCTTTTTGATGATACGCTCAAGCTTTGAAATGGTTAATGATAAACGGTGGGCATATCCTCTAGATCTTTGGATTTCCACTAATTTTACATTGTTTTCTTTTAAACGAGAAATAATCTTATCATCATCAAAATCATCATTCACTAAATCAATTTGTTCATACTTTACACCATTGGCTTTTAAGGATTGTGTAGAATCCCCACATAAACCAATCATTTCCTGTAAAGAATCATATGGAGCACCAGAAATGGAAATCATTGTATCTCCATGTTTTAATAGGGCAGATAAAGTTAAATATAAAGCGTTTGTACCACTCATGATTTGAGGACGTACTAAAGCATCTTCACATCCGAGTACTGTCGCAAAAATACGTTCAATCTTATCACGACCCTCATCATAGTTACCGTATCCGTTAATATCCGCAAAGTCAGAATAAGAAACGTGGTTCTCAATAAATGTAGCTAAGATACGATCTGAATTGTATAAACATACATCATCAATTTTTTTATAAATATCTTTTAAAACGACATCCGATTCATCTGCCATTTTCAATAAGTCTTTATCAATTTGTTCTAAAATCATAAATAACCTCCAAAAGTCCACTTCTTCTATTATACACGATTTAAATATTTGTGGTATGCTCAAGTCAAGATATGAAGGGAAGTAAAAAATGGAAAAAGTATTATTTTTAGATTCGCCCATGAAAGAAAAGCTGTATGGTTCAAGGCGCATCCAAGAAAAGTTTGGCTTCGGTCCTATGGACAAAAAGATTGGAGAATACTGGGCTATTAGTGCACATGATAATGGCTTAAGTAAGATCAAAAATGGAAAATATAAAGGGGAAACATTAAAAGATGTATATTTAAATCACAGAGAATTATTTGCGAATGATCCTCACGATAAGTTTCCACTATTAGTTAAAATTAATGAGATTCAAGAACCATGTTCCGTGCAGGTACATCCAGATGATGCATATGCTAGAAAACATGAAAATGATTTTGGTAAGGCTGAATTTTGTCTGTGGCTAGATGTGGAAGAAGGTACAAAAATCATTCGTGGACATAATGCCAAGACAAAGGAAGAATTTCGAAAGGCCATAGAAGAAAAAGCTTGGGATACTTTATTCGTTCGAAAACCAGTGTGCGCAAATGAATTTGTTTATACACCTGCGGGAACTATTCATGGTATTGAAGGGAAACTAATGATGGCTGAAGTGCAACAATCCAGTGATGTTACATATCGTATATATGATTATGATCGAAAAGATGCGAATGGGAATATGCGAGAACTACATATTGAAAAGGCTATTAAAGTCACAAATATACCGCATATTGAACTAGATGTGCATCCAACAGTTACGATGTTAGAAGGAAATGAAGTCATTGAATATGTGAATGAAAAGTATTTTAGTGTGATTCGATACAAAATTCAAAATGAAATTCAGATCAACAATCCTTCATATTCCTTATGCTTACCATTAAGTGGAAATGGAATCTTACATATTGATGGAAAAGACTATGATATTCAAGTAGGCATTGGCTTTATCATCACAAGTCATACAAAAAGATACTCCATCCAAGGTAATATCGATTTACTGGTAAGTGTGCCAAAATAAAAGATCCGATTGGATCTTATTATTTGATGAAATTCAATAAAAATTCACTGGCACCAATAGTTATAAAACCTTCTTCATCCATCATGGCTTTATAAGGTCGATTTACTACCAATATTTTTTGAATTTGATCATTTAATTTAATGAAAGGACGAATTTCTCGGTTTCGAGTTTCAGAATTTGAGATATCTGTTGAAATTTGAATGTAATATTTACGTTCATTTTTTTGTGCAAAAAAATCAATTTCATTTGTTTTTCGAACGGATTTACCTTCTTTATTTTTTTCAACTGTATCGAAAGTTCCAACATTAATGTTATATCCATTATATATGAGTTCATTGTACACAATATTTTCTAACAATTGTCCCTCATCGGGATACGCAAAATTTAATCGTGCATTTCTTAAACCTGTATCCACAAAATAGTATTTTCTTAAAGCACCAATTTCTTTCTTTCCGCGAATGTCATAGCGATTCGCTTCTTGGAGAATGAAGGCATCCTTAAAATATTGAATATATTTTTCAATTGTTTGTGCATCAATGTTTTCATGTTTAACACTTTTAAATGTATTTGATAATTTCTTAGAATTCAACAATTCGCCTGTCAAATCACTAAGAATGGTACAGAGTTCATCTAAGTTTTCTGTTTTCTTTAGCTTATTATGTTCAATAATATCTTTGAAATAGGTTGTTTCAAATAATCCTTTTAAATATTGTTTCTTTGAATTTTCATCTGATAATACTGCAAGTGGCATGCCACCATACTGCATATATTCATATAAGGCATCTGTTTTAGAACCTTGTCTATAACTGTAAAACTCTTCAAAAGATAATGGATGCATATGGATTTGGCTAGCCTTGTCTCTAAATTCTGTCACAATGTCGGTTGACAACATTTTTGAATTGGATCCAGTAATATAAAGGTCTATGTTTTTTTCATGAGAAAGTCCTAATACAACATCAACAAAAGAGATGGTTTCTGTATCTTTCGCTTTGGCTAATTTGATTTTTCCACCTGTTAATGCAGGATTAACAATTGTAAAAACACGTTGAATCTCATCTAAAATGACGTAACAATCACTCTTATCTTTAGTGATAGAACGTACATACTTTCCTAGCTCAATGGGATTTCTTAAATGGGCATTCTTATCATCATCAAGTTCAATAAGAATTATATTTTCTTCAGGTACATTATTTTCTATAAGATAATCGGTGAATATTTCATGCAACAAATAGGATTTACCAGTTCTTCTTGGTCCAGTTATGACTTTTGGAAACCCGTTGTTCTTTAATGCGATAAGTTGATTTAAGTATTTAGTTCTTTTTATCATTTTGATCACCTTTTTTGTAGAATTCTACACTTTTTCTGATTACATTTTAAAATGATTTAAAGAATAATTCAATTTATAATCATTTTTTTGTAGAATTCTACATTTTTTATGGCTATAAGTTAATGATACACAGATAAAAAGTGGCCTGTATCCTTTGCTTTAGGATTTTTGACCACTTTATTTTATCTACAATCATTTTTTCTGTAGAATTCTACATATTTTAGGATTTATGAAAACTTAGAATTGATTTGAAGAGATCCCCATCTGTTTCAATCATAAATGTACCATTCTGTACTTCTGTAAAACTCTTTACGATCGCAAGACCTAGACCGCTGCCAGCTTCATGCCTTGATTTATCGCCACGCACAAAACGTTCGGTAATATCACTATCAAAATCAAGCGGTGCTTTCGAAGTGTTTTTCATTATGATCACAACCGAATTACCAATGTCTTTCACATCCAAGAATACACGTGTGTTTTCAAGTGCATACTTAGAAATATTGGTAAATAAGTTTTCAAAAATACGATATGTCTTATTTCCATCCAAACATACATGAATTTCTTTTTCTGGAAGATTTGTCACAAGCTGAAGATTTTTAGCTTGTAGAAGCTCTTCATTTTCTGCACATACCTGCTCCATGAATTCAATGATGTTAATATCAGAATATTCTAAATCAATATTACCACTATTGGCTTTGGATACTTCAAACAAATCTGTGATTAGAATGCTTAAACGATCGGTGTATTGATTCAATCGTTCTAAATAACTCTTTTTATCTTCCTCGCTAATACTAGGATCATTTAATAACTCTACATAATTTTTAATACCCGTTAATGGTGTTTTTAAATCATGTGATACATTTGAAATCAATTCTGTCTTGAGATTCTGTGATTGTACTTGTTCTTTTACAGCTTGTTCAAAACCATCCTTAATTTGATAGATATTATTGTTTAAAGATTGGAATAAACCAGAATCTGCAGGCTTAATATTCTCAAAATTACCACTCGATAGATCTTCAGTCATATGTAATATGTCTTGGTATTGACTTTGAACATTTTTGATTTTCTTATAGCCTACAATGCTGATGCCAATTAATGCTGTAACGACGATAAAGAAAGAGAAGAATGGAATGTTAAGCAATGAAATAAACGCAAGAATCAAGATCAGACATGTCGAGAAAATAATATACTTTTTAAGAATCTCATCTGATAAATCGGTTGAAATAATTCGTTCTACTTTGTTTGAAAAATAAAGAATAGATTTACCAACTAAAGTTCTATGAAAGAACCAGTCTTTAACCGATGCTGTAAATTGGCATTTTAACCAATATACAGATAATCCAATAAAGAATAGGGTGATGGACCATGCAAGAATGTTCGTAAAATATACGATAGGTTGACTAAACTCAATATGATATCGATTTAAGATGTTTAAGAAAGTTCCTTCAATGGAATAGGTAGTTAATATGCATGTACCACTAGCTAGTAGGGCATCGACAACTAGGAATAAAAAGAATGCAGGTTCAAATAACCAGTTGTTCACATGTCTAAAGATATAGGCTTCCTTTTCATATACATATCTATTAAGAAAGACATATAGAGCGATAATGGTGCTACAAATCAAGAAGGCTGTCATAAAGAAATAGGCATATTGATCACCATCTAGTTCTAACAAGTCAATAAGACTTGAATTGTCGTAATTTAAAACAGCCGGAATATAGAATGTTAGTACAACATCACTTGGCATATGAAGCGTATAGCCTGGAAATGGCTTTCCATCACAATAATATGTGCCACCATAGTATTCATAATACTTTTCACTGTTATAGTTAATAAGATTCACAATATTATCCGTTACATTTAAAGTATTCGAATCCAAAGTGTCATAATATCTTGTATCTTTTTTCTTTACATTCACATTAAATTGTTTTGAAGTGATTTTATTGTTTACATCACACGTATAAAAGAAGTTTGGATCATTCTCAAAAATGTTTTTTGCGCTAGATAAAGATGAGTCTAACCCTTTTTTTATATCCTTTTGAATATCTTCCGGTGTATCTTTCTCAAAAGTAATATATTTATACTTTGGATCTTGTTCCAATTTTTTAGCTAGAATAAAAGCTGTAAGATTCTGCTCTAAAGTTTCAGGAAGCTTCGTTGGAGTAGCGGTAGAAACATTTGGATAAAAACTTGTCACTATACAAGAACTAATGATGCATAAAGCACATAGTATTGTTAAAAAAATATTTTTCTTTTTCATTGTATATTCTCCATTTTATAGCCCTGCCCCCATACAACCTTAATATAAATAGGCTTTTTAGGGTTGGTCTCGATTTTTTCACGTAATTTACGAATATGAACCATAATCGTTTCCGTGTTGATAGCTTCTTCTTTCCATACCAATTCATAGATTTGTTGGCTAGAAAAGACTTGTCCAGGGTGTGAAATCAATAGTTTTAAAATATCAAACTCTTTTGGCGTTAATTTAATATCCCTTGAATTTAACGTCACTCTTTTTGTCGTATTATTTAACACAAGATCACCAATCATATACTCATCTTCGTTCTTTGTCTCATTTTTTAGATTTAAGATTTGTTCATATCTTCTTAAATGCGAACGTACTCTTGCGACTAGCTCCATACTTTGAAATGGCTTGGTGATATAATCATCGGCACCAATATTTAAACCTGTGATTTTATCGATATCTTCACTTTTTGCACTTAAAAATAGAATCGGAAAGTCATGATGTTTTCTTGCTTCCATGACCATAGAAATGCCATCCATAACAGGCATCATAATATCTACGATGGCTAAATGAATATCGTTTGTTTCAATCTTTTCTAAGCCTTCTTTTCCATTTGCGGCAAGAATCACATTGTATCCTTGATTCTTCATATAAATTCCGATAGCTTCACGAATTCCTTGTTCGTCTTCTACCACTAATATTGTATGTTCCATAAAGTTCTCCTTTTAATAATGTAAATAAAATCCAATGCATGCACATAATATCCCAATGTATAACATAATTATAACCACCTTTCGATAATTTGAAACAATTGCGTAAGACCATAAGAATAGGCAATCAAAGATAATGGCTTACCCAAAAGAATGATCCAGACAAATTTTTTGAGTGACATATGTGTCAGTCCTGCAAGCATACACAAGAGATCATCAGGTGCACAAGGTAAGAAAATAGCTAACATAAAGAAGGTATCAAATTTATTTTGATCATATGTATACTTCATATATTTGTCGTAATCTTTCTTTTTACATAATTTTAGAATGATTCTATGACCATATTTACGAACAAGTAAAAAGATACATATGGATCCGATACAAATACCTATATAGTTATATATAAATCCATTGACTGCTCCAAAAGCTGTAATACCCAAGGCACTTGATGCACCACCGGGAATAATGGGGATAATCACTTGAATGATTTGTAGAAGAATAAAAAGTAGGGGTGCCAAAATTCCTGCCTTAGATAGTGTAGCCTGTAGAAGCTGTGGATTTGTGAAGTATCCTTGGGAAAAGAAATAAACGCAAATAAGAATCATAAGGATCAATCCAAAGTGTGTTATGTTTTGTATGTTTTTATTTGTCATAAAGTATCACCATGATTAATATAACGAATAATTATTAAGGTTCTTTAGTGATAAATCTTAAAGTTTTCTAAATAATTGAATTAAAAAAGTTGGAAAAGTGGATAAAATAAAAAAATATGGGTTGGAAAAATAGTGCAAATTGTAATAAATGCTTTATATAAAAGAAAAACAAAAAACTTGTGTAAATTATACACAAGTCTTATTCATAAGCTTTGTATGTACGAATAAGCAATGGAAGTTCAGCCATCAACATACCCATCCATCCAGCTAGATATGAGTATGGTAAAGCCTCTATGCCTAGATGTAAGCTAAATACAAGTGGGGCAGCTACAATAACTCGAACTGTCATATTCACTAGACTTGAAATGAGCGTAATTTTTAAATCGCCAATCCCTCTAAAAAAGCCTTGGATTCCATTGGTAAAGGCAGGAAGAATATACATGATGGAAATTAAATGTAGATAAGTCACTCCATGCATAATAACTTCTTCATCTTGTACAAATAGACACATCAATGGTTTTGCGAAGATAAAACATACTAGAAAGATAAATATACCGTAGATGAATTCTAAAACCATTCCGCAACGAAATCCTTCCTGCATACGATTTTTCTTTCCGGCGCCCTTATTTTGTGCCATTAAAGCTGTCATGGAGTGAGCAATGTTTTGTTCCGGGGTATACGCAAAGTCATCAATTCGATTGACGGCCGTAAAGGCAGCTACAACCGATACACCCATTGTATTGACAATCATTTGAATACCAAGCTTTCCAAGTTGTACAGTCGCCTGCTGCATTGCACTTGCCCAGCCATACGCAATGGTTCTTTTTAATAATGAAATATCAAAGATAAGCCACTTTTTACCCAGTTGTAGAAGTGGCACTTTCTTTTGTATATATAGAATACAGAATAGGCAACATAAAGCTTCACAAATCACAGTAGAAATGGCACATCCTTTACTTCCTGCATGTAAAACGACCACAAAGAATAAGTCTCCAAAGATATTTAAAATGGAACTGATAATTAAGAAATATAGGGGTGATTTACTGTCGCCTAAAGCGCGTAGTGTACTCGCAAAAAAGTTGTATAAAAAGGTAAAGACTAAACCGGCAAAGATGATTTGGAGATAGGTAGTAGTCATATTGAAAATGGATAGATCTACCTGCATAAATTTAAGAATTTGTGGTGAAAAGAATATGCAGGTAAGTGTTAATACAAGTGAAAATACAAGTCCTGCAAGCATGGTTGTGCTCATTTGACGAGATAATGTGTCATTATCTTTAGCCCCATAATACATACCAATCAATATGCTTGCACCCATACAAAGTCCATTTAGAAATAGGATGAATAATGTCGTGATTGGATTACAAATTCCGACTGCGGCTAAAGCTTCTTTTCCAACAAAGTGCCCTACAATAATACTGTCAACGGCATTATATGTTAATTGGAATAGATTTCCCAATACTAAGGGAATGGTAAAGTGAACTAACATAGGCATGATTTTGCCTTGTGTCATATCTTGTGTCATAATCAAACTTCCTTTTTTTATCCATATTTTGCGCTTTTTCATCCAAAAATTCAATATTATGTTAGAATAGTCTCATGAAAATTTCAGTAGAACAATTAAAACAATTAAATAAAGAAGAATATATCTTAATTGATATTCGTGATGCCGAAGAAGCCTTTAAAAATCCAATCGAGAACAGTATTGTATTAAGTGGAGAAAGTGTTTTATCCAAAGAATTTGATTCAACTAAGAAGATTATTGTCGTTTGCGCTCAAGGCTATGTCAGTGATGTTGTTGCACAAAAATTGCAGGAAAAATATGAAGCGTATAGTGTAGATGGTGGGTATGTTTCAATCGTTATGGATAAGATGAACACAAATGTGTCGGATGATTTTTGTGCACAAGTCGAAAGAAGTATTATTAAAACGTATCGAAGAAAGATTTGGTCAAAATTTACGAAGGCTATCCGTGATTATGAGCTTGTCAAAAAAGGCGATTGCATTGCGGTGTGTATTTCGGGTGGAAAAGATTCGATGTTGATGGCAAAATGTTTTCAAGAACTGCATAAACATTCACCGGTTCATTTTGATGTGAAATATATCGTAATGGATCCAGGCTATTCAAAAGAGAATCGTGAGGTTATTGAAAGGAATGCCAAAAAGCTAAATATTCCAATTGAAATCTTTGAGAGTGATATTTTTGACAATGTTTTTAATATTGAAAAGAATCCATGTTATATATGTGCAAGAATGCGAAGAGGTCATTTATATAACTATGCCAAGAATTTAGGGTGTAACAAAATAGCTTTGGGACACCACTATGATGATGTGATTGAAACCATTTTAATGTCGATGCTTTATGGGGGACAAATTCAAACGATGATGCCAAAGTTACATTCAAATAACTTTAAGGGTATGGAAGTCATTAGACCACTATACTTGATTCATGAAGATGATATTAAGATTTGGGCAAAACACAACAATCTGTATTTCATTCAGTGTGCATGCAAATTCACTCAGGCTTGTGCCAATGAAACATGTTTAACACAATCCAAGTCAAAGCGTTTAGAAATGAAAAACTTAATCAAGGAATTGAAGAAAGTCAATCCGTTTGTAGAACAAAATATTTTTAAGAGTGTAGAAAATGTAAGCCTTAAAACCGTGATTGCCTATAAGGATGATCATGCAAGACATCACTTTTTAGATACGTATGATGAAGAGGGAAATGAATAGTTTCTCTCTTTTCATTTTTATTTACAAAAATGTAATAATTTACATTGACTATTTTTCACTACGTTCTATAATGGAATTATTGTGGAGGAAACGAATTATGTATAAAACAGAAAGCTTTAAACCAGATACTTTTAAACCCGCTCGTTTTGAGTCTGATGGAAAAATTACATTGTCAGGAAAAGAAATTCCATATCATACAATTTGTGAAGACAATGTCATCTATGGACCAGATGGAAATCCAGTCGCATCAATTTTCACGTATGCCTATTTTAGAAGCGATGTAGAAGATACAGCTGATCGTCCTGTTGTCTTTGCGTATAATGGAGGTCCTGGATCGAGTTGTATGTATGTTCATGCAGGTTTTTTAGGAACGCGTCGTATGCAGTATGATGAAGTGGATCGTGAAAGTGCTTTTGGACCTTATAAAGTCATTGATAATCCAGATTGTTTGATTGATATTGCGGATATCGTATTGATTGATCCTGTTGGAACCGGATATGGTGTATTGATTGATGAGAGTAAGAAGAAAGATTTCTTTGGCATTGAACAAGATGCAGAAGCCCTATTGACAGTTCTTGAAGCTTGGGTTCGTCGTTATAATCGTGGTTTGTCACCAAAATATTTATGTGGCGAAAGTTATGGATGTACTCGTAGTGCAGTCGCTGCAGGAATTGCTGCCACAATGGGAAGAGAAAGAGGCTATGGTATTGCCTTTGATGGTATTGTGTTTATTGGAAATACGGTTACTGTAGGTAAATACTTTGGTGAAGGCTTACCTGTTGAAACAAGTGTATTGGGATTTCCTACATATGCAGGTGTAAACTGGTATCACAATCATCCAACTGATCAAAGTGTAGAAGATTTTGTGAAAGAAGCAAAGGCTTTCGCAGATCATGATTATGTACTTGCACTTTATAAAGGAGAAGCCATTTCGGAAGAAGAAAAAGAACATATCTTAGAAAAAGTAAGTTATTATACAGGTGTTTCTAGAGAATACTTGATTCGTCATGGCTTAAAAATTGATGATGATGATTATCGTCAAGAAGTATTAAAGACAAAAGGAAAAGCTGTATCTCGTTATGATGGTCGTGTGACTCGTCCATTATTAGAGCCCGAACAAGATGAAATCAAAAAGGCACTGTGGGATGATGCGACAGCCGATCGTTACGATACATTCTTCTATGCTGCATTTACAGGAGATCTACTTCCAAAATTAAATGTAAAATTAGACCGCAACTTTATTCCAGGAACTGATTATTATATGCATTGGGATAAAGAAGAAAAGAAAGGTACAACCGCAGAAGAATTGCGTTATGCAATGACACGTCGTCCAGGAATGCGTGCATTCTTTGCGAATGGATGGTTTGATCTATGTACTGAATTTGGATATGCATGGCACACAATGGATCATGCTGGACTTCCAAAAGATCGTGTATTCTGGAAAGGATACCAAAGTGGACATATGATTTATCTTGGTGAAGATAATGTTCATGAATTATGTTCAGATATTCGTGATTTTATTCTTGGTAAGAATCCTAAATCTCAATTTTAATAAATGGCTCACTTCGGTGAGTCTGTTTATCTTGTGATGATAAATAATGGAAAAATAGTGAACTTTTAATGGAAGTAATTGGCTTTTTGAAAGTCACAACGGAATCACCGAAATGTTTCAATGAAACATTTCTCATTTTCGTTAAAACATACAAATAAACATTTGTGAATTTCGTTAAATATGTGTGTTGAATATTTTTAAAATTCGTGAGTGATTGTGATAAAAGACAAAACCGTTGGATTACTACCCAACGGTTTTTTTATAAGGCATTTTTGCACGCATATCTTTTAATCGATTTAATGCGGCAAGTAAGGTTTCATCTTTTTTCGCAAAGTGGAAACGAATATAGCGATTTTCCTTCTCTTTAAAGAAACTAGATCCAGGAACGGCTGCCACACCGACGTTTTTAATGAGATCCACACAGAAATCTAAATCTGAATCATAGCCAAATTCACTGATATCGACCATGACATAGTAAGCTCCTTGCGGTTCTGTATGCGGAATGTTCAATTCTTTTAAGCCATTGATGAATAAATCTTTCTTGTGTGTATATAGCTTTTGTAGTTCATCATAATAAGTATCACTAAATTCAAGCCCTACTACAGCTGCTTCTTGAAGTGGAGCAGCAGCACCAACGGTTAAAAAGTCATGTACTTTCTTGATTTGTTCGATGATATTTTCAGGGGCAATACAATAGCCTAAACGCCACCCTGTAATGGAATACGTTTTAGATAGGGAACTACAAGAAACGGTTCTTTCAAACATACCAGGTAAAGAAGCAAAATATGTATGTTTGTATGGTGCATATACAATGTGTTCATAAACTTCATCCGTAATCACATACGTATCATATTTTACGGCAAGACTAGCGATATATTCCAATTCTTCTTTTGAGAACACTTTTCCGCAAGGATTACTTGGATTGCACAAAATCAAAGCTTTAGGATTTTGTTTAAACGCATTTTCTAATTCTTCTTTATCAAAGTTGAATACAGGTGGATGTAAAGGAACATAAATTGGATTAGCACCACAAAGGATGGAATCCGCCCCATAGTTTTCATAGAATGGAGAGAAAACAATCACTTTATCGCTTGGATCACAAATACTCATCATGGCTGCCATCATAGCTTCGGTACTTCCACAAGTGACAACGATGTTCTTGTTTGAATCTAAATCTAGATTCATGTATTTCGATTGTTTCTTGGCCAAGGCATCTCTAAAGTTTTGGGCACCCCAAGTAATCGCATACTGGTTAAAGTCTTCATGGGCAACTTCGCTTAAACGATTTAGAATTTCTTGTGGGGAATCAAAATCAGGAAATCCCTGCGATAGATTGATCGCATCATATTCATTTGCGATTCTTGTCATTCGACGAATTACAGAATCCGTAAATGTCTTGGTTCTTTTTGATAATTCTTTCATAATCACACTTCCTTTTTCATTTTTTGCATTGTATCATTTTTTGTGGAAATGTAAAATAAAATTGAGGTGATATTCGATGGAAAAATCTAAAGTATACTATACGGATTTTCATACCCGTAAATTAGGTGAGGGTCTACCTACAAAACTGCAATTGTTGGCTAAGGAAGCAGGAATTGCCAATTTGGATCTAGATGGAAAGTTTGTCGCAATCAAAATGCATTTTGGAGAATTAGGAAACATTGCATATTTACGCCCAAATTATGCACGTGCCATTGTGGATGTGGTAAAAGAATTAGGGGGAAAACCATTCTTGACCGATTGTAATACAATGTATCCAGGATCAAGAAAAAATGCTTTGGAACATTTGGAGTGTGCCTGGCAAAATGGATTTACTCCACTTACTGTAGGATGTCCAATTTTGATAGGAGATGGACTAAAAGGAACAGATGATATTGAAGTGCCAGTCGTTGGTGGAGAATATTGTCAAACAGCTAAAATAGGTCGTGCAATTATGGATGCCGATGTCTTTATTTCTTTGACACACTTTAAAGGTCATGAATCAACAGGCTTTGGTGGAACCATTAAAAATATTGGTATGGGGTGTGGTTCGCGTGCAGGTAAAAAAGAACAACATTGTTCAGGTACTCCACATGTTGATGAAAAGCTATGTCGTGGTTGTAAACAATGCTTTAAAGAATGTGCGAATAATGGATTGGAATATGATGAAACAACACATAAGATGTATATCAATGAAACAAACTGTGTTGGATGTGGACGCTGTTTAGGGGCATGTAATTTTGATGCGATCTCCTTCAATAACTATAATGCGAATGAATTGTTGAATAAGCGTATGGCTGAATACACAAAGGCTGTTGTGGGTGGACGTCCTAACTTCCATATTTCTTTGATTGTGGATGTTTCACCAAACTGTGATTGTCATGCCGAAAATGATTTACCAATTTTACCAAATATTGGAATGTTGGCATCTTTTGATCCACTTGCCCTAGATCAAGCCTGTGTAGATTTATGTATGAAGGCAAAACCAATGCCAGGATCACAATTAGATAAACATCTACATGATCCAAACTTCTGTGATCATTATGACCACTTCACAAATTCTACACCTGAATCAGAATGGAAATCTTGTTTAGAACATGCTCAAAAGATTGGTTTGGGAAATCGAGAATACGAGTTGATTGAAATGAAATAAACAGTAGCCTAGGCTACTGTTTTATTTAGTATACGAACTAAAATTGGAACGATGATCAATTGAATGATGATTCCAGGAAGGCAAGTGATAAAGCTTGCCGTCATAAATACAGATAGTGTATAGCCTTGTGTACTTAGTACAAATGTGTTGATTAAGCCATTCACAATTCTTCCTGCAAGCATCGCAATAATTAAACTTATGTATAATTTGGGCATTTCGTTTTTGAAATTGATGTGTTTTTCACACAAGCCAGTAACTAAACCATATACAGCTAGTTCAATCATCATTTGGGGCAAAATCATGGCTGGAGGCATTCCTGTTGTCATACTTGAAAAAAATGGTGTAATAATTCCGCATGCCAAACCATAGGGAGCTCCACAAAATAAGCCACAAATCAATACAGGAATATGCATTGGTAAAAATACACTACCTCCATTTGGAATCACGTGAAAGGCCATTGGAAGTAATACGCCTAGGGCGATACATAAAGCGCAAGATACTAATTTTTTGGTTGTACTTTTCATAATCAGATTCCTCTTTTTTTATTAAAAAACAAATTTCTTTAAGCGAGAAAATGCTTCTTCCACTAAAATTGATGGTAAAGCTAAATTCATTCGAATTGTATTTGGATTCATAAATGGACGGCCATCTTGCCAACATACACCATAGTGGACCCCTTTCTTTAAAAGTTCATCCATCGTGATATCATGTGTATCTAAATACTTTGTGCAATCTAGATACAACATATATGTTCCTTCTGGCTTAATGACTTCAATGCCTTTGAAATTGTTGTGGATAAAATCAAGTGCATAATCTATATTATTCGAAATGACTTCATTTAATTCATTGACCCAATCCAATCCCTCTTTACAATAAGCACCCATAAGAGCATGAACACTTAATATGTTAGGTGAATTGTAGTGAGATAAAGAGGCTTGTTTATTTAATCGATCACGAAGATATTTGTCGTAAACAATATGGTATGAACCGACTAAACCTGCAAGATTGAATGTTTTACTAGGGGCATAGGCCGCAATCGTTCTTTTCTTGGCATCTTCACTTATGGATTGCGTAGGAATATGTGTGTTTTCTTTACGTACTAGATCGGACCAGATTTCATCGCTAAAGACTAAAACATCATGTTTTTTACAGATATCCATAAATGTCTGGATTTCTTCTTTTTTCCATACTCTTCCTGTTGGATTGTGTGGGGAACAGAAAATCGCAAAATGGATATTATGTTTGATAATCTTCCTTTCAATATCTTCATAATCCATAGTCCAGATATCTTCTTTTTTTAACGGACTATCAATAATTTTTCTTCCCAAATTATTCAATGTGTGAATAAACCCAATATAACATGGTGACTGCACTAAAATGGGTTCGCCACTAGCACTAAAAGCCTCAAGTGCACTGGATAAAATACCAAGAACACCATTTTCATATCCGATAGCCTCTTTTTCCACATCTATGCCATGTGTTTCTTTTTGCCAGAATTGAATGGCTTTATAGTAATCTTCTGGTATTTCAAAATATCCAAAGTGAGGCTCATTGATTCTTTCAATCATTTGTTTTTGAATGTTTTCAAAAACAGGATAGTTCATATCTGCAACCCACATAGGGATTGTAGAAAAGTTTGGGTCTACCTCTACATCTTTAATAGGTAGAACATCAAGGGCAAGGGCATCATGTCCTTTTCGATTTAAAAGAGTTGTAAAATCGTATTTCATAATAAAAAAATTCTCCTTAACACAATAATAGTATAATTTTTCGGAATTTGAAATATTGAACGATATCATGTATAATGCTCGCATGACAGATAGTACTTCAACTTTAAAAAAGATTGTCGACTTATTGATTGACATCATCTATAAGACACATACCTATTTCTTGAGTATGAATGACTCATTTGAAGCACAATTATCTGATAAGCAACTTCACTTCTTGATTATTGGCTTGTTGGGTATCGGAATGCTTCTTGTGATTTATCCACTATTTAAGTGGATGGCTAAAAAGAACTTAACTGTTTTAATTAGTTGGTTCTACGTATTTACTGTACTTGTAGTTATTACGTTTGCGATTGAAATAGGCCAATGGTATTCGCATACAGGCGAAATTGACTTCAACGATATTTTGGCAGGTTTGGTCGGCTATTTTGCGATGTCCTTTATATTCCTGCTTGTGGTTGCGATTATCGAATTAATAAAATCGATTTTTAAGAAGAAATAATCAAAAGTTATTTCTTCTTTTTGATTCCATTTGTGGGATGATTAAATCAGAAAGAAGGAATGCCTATGCGCACACGATTTTATAATGCACGTATACTGACAATGAAGGATTTTGATGTTTTTTCAGGGGAAGTCTGGATAGAAGATAATAAGATTATATATGTAGGAAAAGTGAAAACTTCTACTTTTTGTTTTGACCGAGAAATAGATGTACACCAGAATCTAATTATGCCAGGATTTATTAATGCGCATACTCATTCTGGAATGACTTTTTTAAGATCAATGGCCGATGATATGCCTTTGCAGCAATGGCTAAATGAAAGGGTATTTCCGATTGAGGAAAAACTAACACAAGAAGATATTTATTTCTTTTCAAAACTTGCGATATTAGAATATCTAACGAGTGGAATCACTACAAATTTTGACATGTATTTAAATCCTGAAGCAATTGTACATGCAAGTCTTGATATGAATTATCGAACGGTATTATGTGGTGCGGTTAATGATTTTTGTCTATCTGTAGAAGATGTAGAACGCTGCTTCAATGCATACAATCAAAAAAATAGTTTGATTTCTTATATACTAGGTTTTAGTCATGAATATACCAATTCAAAAGAAAAAATTCAACAAGTTGCAGCCTTATCTCATAAATATAAAGCGCCAGTTTATACACATTTAAGTGAAACAGAATATGAAGTTAATACATGCAAAGAAAAGACGGGACGCAGCCCTATTGAATACTTGTGTGATCTAGGTGTATATGACTATGGTGGAGGTGCATTTCATTGCGTACATATGAGCACGCATGATTTAGATTTATTCGCCAAAAAACATTTGAATGTCATCACAAATCCAGCATCCAATCTAAAACTAGCTAGTGGCATAGCTCCAATCCAATCGATGCTTCAACGAAATATCAATGTATGTTTAGGAACGGATGGTGCGGCAAGTAATAATTGTCTAGATATGTTTAGAGAGATGTTTTTAGTGACAGGACTAGCTAAATATAAAGAGAAGGATGCTTCTGCAGTCGATGCTTACGAAGTGTTGAAAATGGCGACAGTGAATGCTGCGAAAGCTTTACATTTAAATTGTGGTGTCTTAGAAGTTGGAAAGTTGGCAGATTTAATTATTTTAGATCTACATCAACCGAATATGCAGCCAATTAACAATGTCGCAAAAAATATTGTATACAGTGGATCTAAATTCAATGTAAAATGTACTATGGTCAATGGTAAAATTCTATATGAAGATGGACACTTTCATGTGGGATTTGAGATTGAGGCACTATATGATGAAGTACAAAAAAGGGTAGAGAGGTTAATGCGATGAATATACAGATTTTTGGGAAAAACAAATGCTTTGATACAAAGAAAGCACAACGCTATTTTAAAGAAAGAAATATTAAGTTTCAGTTTATTAATTTAGACGAAAAAGAAATGAGTAAGAAAGAATTTGAGAGTGTGCTTAGACAAGTTGGCATTGATTCCATGATTGATCCAAAGGCTAAGGATAAAGAATTATTGACAATGTTGAATTACTTGTCGAATAAAGAAGATAAAGTGTATCTCAATCAGCACATATTAAAAACGCCAATCGTGCGTAACTGCAAATTGGCGACAGTAGGCTACGAACCAAATGTTTGGAAAACATGGGATTAGTCTTTGTATAAGAAACAATCTTTTTCATGAGAATAAATCACACCGATGGCTTGAAGAAAGGAGTATATAATGGTACTTCCTACAAACTTCATGCCTCTTTTTTTTAAATCATTTGATATGGAATCTGAAAGAGTCGATGTAGTTTTTCCTGTTTCATAGATAATCTTTCCATGTGTAAAAGTACATAAATAATTATAAAAAGTTTGATACTCTTCTTGAATGGATTTAAAAATCTTCGCATTTGAAATACTTGCTTTGATCTTTAATTTGTTACGAATGATATTAGGATTGTTTCTTAATTGTTCTATTTTTTCTTCATCAAATTCAATCACTTTATCAATGTCAAAATCTTCATAAGCCTCTTTAAAAGCTTCTCTTTTATTTAGAACACACTGCCAACTAAGACCTGCCTGAAAAGATTCAAGGATCAACATTTCAAATAGATATTTTTCATCTGTATTCAGTTTTCCCCATTCATAATCATGATATTCAATATATTTTGGATTGTTTAGATTACACCACGTACACCGTTTCATAATTTCATTTTAAAGTAGATAAAATGTGAACTCAATGATAAAATTGAATCAGTTGGTTATTCTCACTTGAGAATAACGGGAAGGATTTTATGCAAGATTCATTTGGTCGAAATATAAATTATATGCGAATCTCATTAACTGACAGATGTAACTATGCTTGTTACTACTGCAAGCCAGACATTTCAAAACATCTTTGTCATTCAGATATATTGACGTATGAACAACTTTTAGATATTTGTAGATGTGCCATTACTTTAGGAATCACTCGATTTAAAATCACGGGTGGGGAACCCACACTTCGTAAAGGCTATATTGATTTTATTCGCAGGTTAAAAGAATTGGATGGAGTTGAACAAGTAACTCTCACAACCAATGGAAGTTTATTTTCTTTTACAGATTTAGATGAACTAAAAAAAATAGGGCTTGATTGTATTAACTTTTCAATTGACACACTCGATGAATCTGAATATTTGAAGATATGTAAAAAGAACAATTTGAAGAAGGTTCTTTCAAATCTAGAATATGCCTATCAGATTGGAATCCCTGTGAAAGTGAATTGTGTTGTGGACAATCTATTTTCGCTTTCTCGATTTGAATCTATGTTAGAACTCATCAAAGATAAAAAGATTGCGTTGCGATACATTGAATTGATGCCACTAAAATATAGTGATCGAAACTCCAAAATGAATGAACTGATTGAATATGTACAAAAGAATTATACATTAAATGCATATAATAATAAGCTTGGCAATGGACCAGCTCATTATTATACAATACCAGAGTTTCAGGGATATATTGGTTTTATTGAAGCGTTACATAATAAATTTTGTGGTCAATGCAATCGCGTGCGCTTAAGTAGTGTAGGACGATTGAAATTATGTTTATTCCATAGTGATGGAGTGGATTTAAAACCTTATCTAAATGATTTGGAAGAACTAGAAAAAGTGATGAAAGAGTGGATATTCAAGAAGCCTAAGGAACATCATTTTGAAGAAGAACATTCGTCGACGGTGATGAATGAAATTGGAGGTTAAAATGGAATTAACACATTTTGATGAACATGGAAATGCATGCATGGTGGATGTAAGTGAAAAGGATGTTACTTCAAGAAGTGCTTGTGCGGTTGGAAGTATATTGGTAAATGAAGAAATTCTAAATAAAATTGAGCAGAGCGACATGAAAAAAGGAGATGTATTAGGTGTAGCTCGTATTGCCGGAATTATGGGTGTAAAAAAGACGAGTGAGTTAATTCCTTTATGTCATCCTTTAATGATCAATAAGGTGAATATTGATTTTGATGTTGATAGAGCAAATTGTTTGATCTATGCCTACTGTACCGTGAAGTGTAATGGAAAAACGGGTGTAGAAATGGAAGCTTTGACAGGTGTAAATGTTTGTCTTCTGACAATTTATGACATGTGTAAAGTTGTAAGTAAAGATATGGAAATCAAAAATGTACATTTGGTTTCTAAATCAGGTGGAAAAAGTGGAGATTTTGTATGGAAGGAATAATTAAAGCTATTTGTATTAGTGAACATAAAGGAACAGAAAAACATCCGGTTCAAGATATTGATATTATTAAGAATCATGGATTAGAAAATGATGCGCATGCGGGTAAATGGCATCGCCAAGTTTCTTTATTATCGTATGAAATGCGTGAAGAATTTAAGGCTAAAGGAGCTGATGTAGAGGATGGTGCCTTTGGCGAGAACTTACTTGTATCAGGTATTGAATTCACAAGTTATCCAGTAGGAACACAATTTAAGATTGGGGATGTATTACTAGAACTGACGCAAATAGGCAAAAGCTGTCATTCGCACTGTGCAATCTATCATCAAGTTGGTCAATGTATTATGCCTCATCTAGGTGTATTTACGCGTGTAATACATGGTGGGCATATTTGCGTTGGAGATACCGTTGAAGTCATTGAAAATAAAGATTCTAGAATGCGTGTAGCCGTATTGACATTAAGTGATAAGGCAAGTACTGGACAAAGAAAAGATGAGAGTGGTCCATTAATTGAAAAGATCATGACAGAACATGGATACAATGTGACAAGTGTGACAGTGATTGCGGATGATGAAAATGAAATTGTTTCGCAACTCATCAATTTAAGTGATCGTTGCCAAAATGATTTAATTCTTACAACCGGAGGTACCGGACTTAGTATTCGTGATGTGACGCCAGAAGCCACAATGAAAGTTATGACAAGAAATGTTCCAGGTATTAGTGAAGCATTGCGCTATGAATCGATGAAATATACAAATAAGGCCATGTTGTCTCGTGGTGCAAGTGTATTAAGAAATCAGACTTTGATTATTAACTTGCCAGGAAGTCCTAAGGCAGTAAAGGAAAGTCTAGATATTATTTTAGGACCATTAAAACATGGCTTAGAA
Organism: Holdemanella sp. DFI.5.55; assembly: GCF_020593575.1. Lineage (NCBI taxonomy): Bacteria > Bacillati > Bacillota > Erysipelotrichia > Erysipelotrichales > Erysipelotrichaceae > Holdemanella > Holdemanella sp. DFI.5.55. Next base: position 20,017 of record NZ_JAJDMK010000012.1, on the reverse strand, counting down.
ATTATGAAGGGTGAAGCGAGTGAGTGCGCAAGGAAGTAATTTAGATTTAACTCCAATCTGGATATCTTTAAAAACGGCAAGTATCACAATTGTGATCACATTTATTCTTGGTTTACTGGCGGCATGGTGGATTTATTCAAGAAAGAGCGAAGCTTTGAAAATGGTCTTTGATGGAATCTTTACTTTGCCTATGGTTTTACCACCTACAGTAGCTGGATTTTTCTTGTTGATGATCTTTGGCGTAAATCAACCTATAGGAAAATTTTTTATGAGTGCATTTGGCATTCGCATCGCATTTAGCTTTAGTGCGACTGTGATCGCAGCGGTGGTTATTTCATTTCCACTCATGTATCGAAATGCCAGGGGTGCCTTTGATCAAGTGGATACGGATTTAGTGTATGCCGCAAGAACTTTAGGAATGAGCGAATGGAACATCTTCTTGAAAGTGTTGATTCCCAATGCTTTACCAGGAATTATTAGTGGTGGTGTCCTTGCGTTTGCGCGTGGCTTAGGTGAGTTTGGTGCAACGGCGATGCTTGCAGGAAACATCATTGGAAAGACAAGAACACTTCCTGTAGCTGTATATAGTGAAGTGATGAGTGGAGATATGGAATCAGCTGCCTTTTATGTGTGGGTGATCATTGGCATTTGTTTTACAGCTGTGATTTTGTTGAATCTATATCAATTGTATGTTCGAAAGAAAAGGAGTTTCTAAATGTTGGAAGTACAAATATATAAGAAGCTTGCAGAATTTGATTTAGACGTTTCCTTTCAAGTGCACGACAATATTTCAGGGCTTATGGGAGCTTCAGGGTCTGGCAAAAGTATGACATTAAAATGTATAGCTGGAATTGAAACGCCAGATCAAGGACGGATTGTATTAAATGATCGTGTTTTATTTGATTCAGAAAAGAAAATAAATGTACCGATTCAAAAACGAAATGTGGGCTATATGTTTCAAAGCTATGCTCTATTTCCCAATATGGATGTATATGAAAATATTAGTGTGGGATTAAGGGCTAGAAAAGTAAATGATGTGGATATTGTGGTCAGGAAAGTGATGAAACAATTTCAAATTAGTGAACTTGCTTCAAGATATCCCAAACAATTATCCGGTGGACAAAGACAGAGGGTGGCATTGGCTCGTTTAATGGCTTATGAACCAGATGTTCTTTTATTGGATGAACCATTTAGTGCTTTAGATGAAGATTTAAAGGAAGATTTATTAAGGGAACTTAAAAGTGAGCTTCAAATTTCAAAACCGGTTGTTTTTGTATCACACAATGAAGAGGAAGTAAGTGAGTTGTGTGATTTTAAATATAAAATAAAACTAGGAGAGATCGTATGAAAAAAGGCTTAAGTGTTTTATTGGCTGGGGTCATGGCCATAAGTTTATATGGGTGTAGTTCAAATGAATCAAAGGAACAAGTAAAACTAACAATTGCGGCAGCCGCAAGTTTGGAAAACGCATTTGAAGATGAATTGATTCCTATGTTTGAAAAAGAGTATCCAAATGTAACGATTGAAGGTGTATATGATAGTAGTGGAAAATTACAGCTTCAAATTGAAAAAGGATTAGATGCCGATGTATTTTTTAGTGCAGCTACAACACAGATGAACGCTTTAAAAGATGAAGATTTAGTAGATGCAGATTCGATTTCAAATGTATTAGAGAATAAATTGGTATTGATCAAAGGAAAAGACAGCACTACAACAGTCACTGGATTTGATAATATTAAAGATGCTTCAATTATTGCGATTGGAGATCCAGAAGTGGTTCCTGCAGGAAGCTACGCAAAGGAAGCTTTGACAAATTTAGGTGTATGGGATTCAATTCAAGATCGTTTAAGCTTAGCGGGAAATGTAACGGAAGTATTGTCTCAAGTTGAAACACAAAATGCAGAAATTGGTTTAGTTTACGCGACAGATGCTGCAAGTAGTGATAAAGTAGAGGTAGTGGCAGAGTGCGATAATTCATTATTAGCTACACCAGTACTATATCCAGTTGGTCATATATCTAGTACAAAGCATAAAGATGAAGCCAATTCGTTGATTGAATTCTTAAAGAGCGATAAAGCTTTAAAAGTATTCAAAAAATACGGATTTAAAAAAGGAGAATAAGATGAGATTAATCAAGACACAGGATGCCGTAGGGCATGTACTTTGTCATGATATAACGCAGATCATTAAGGGTGTCACAAAAGATGCCCTTTTTCGTAAGGGTCATATTGTGACAGAAGAAGATATTCCTTTATTGTTGTCAGTTGGAAAAGAACATTTATATGTTTGGGAAAATGACGAGAGCATGATGCATGAAAATGATGCGGCTATGGTTTTACTAGATATGTGTAAAAATGAACACATGTCGTATGGTGAGATCAAAGAAGGAAAAATCGAATTAAAAAGTGAGATTCACGGGTTGTTGAAAGTAGATCGTAAGGCTTTGTTTACAGTAAATTCATTTGGACAGATGATGATCGCAACAAGACATGGAAACACAGTAGTAAATCCGGGTGATAAACTTGCGGGTATGCGTATTATTCCTTTGGTGATTAAAAAGGAAAAGATGGATAAAGTTAGATCACTCATCACATCTCCTATTCTTGAAATTAAGCCGTTTGTATTAAAGAAAGCGGCTGTGATCACAACAGGAAGTGAAGTGTATAAAGGAAGAATTCAAGATACATTTACACCAGTTATTCAAGATAAATTGGCTGAGTTTGGTTGTGAAATGGTGTATCATGCGATTTGTGATGATGACGATAAAATGGTGACAGAAAAAATCAATGAAGCATTGACACAAGGGGTAGATATTGTACTTTGTACAGGTGGAATGAGTGTGGATCCAGATGATCGAACGCCACTCGCAATCAAGAACACAGGTGCCAATATAATTAGCTATGGTTCTCCAGTTCTTCCTGGTGCTATGTTTTTACTTTCTTATAAAGGAGAAGTCCCAATTGTTGGTCTTCCCGGATGTGTTATGTATGCCAAAAGAACGGTATTTGATTTAGTACTTTGTCGTTTACTTGCCAAGGATGTAGTGACATATGAAGAATTGTGTGATTTAGGTGAAGGTGGATTGTGCTTAGGATGTGATATTTGCACATATCCAAATTGTGGATTTGGAAAATGAGATATAAACTAAAAATTCAAATTGGTAATAATGAACCAAATTTTGGCAAGGGCGTTGTAGAACTATTGGAATTATGCGATAAGTATGGTTCTCTATCAAAGGCTTATAAAGAAATGGGAATGTCAAATTCAAAGGCTTGGAAAATCATCAAAAGAGCTCAAGAAGATTTGGGTTATGAACTGGTTCATACGACGAGTGGTGGAAGTCTTGGTGGAGGCTCGCAATTGACTTTAGAAGGAAAAAAATTGGTACGTAAATATAAATTGTTTCAAGAAAAAATAGAAATGTATTCCGAACAAGTGTTTAAGGAAGTATTTAAAAATGAATAAAGAGGAAGTATTGATTATTACTTTTAAAAGTATTCAAGATGTTCTAGATTTGGAGTCTAAGACAAAAAACGGGCGTATGATACCTGTTCCAAGTTGTGTTAAGGCAGGATGTGGCATGTGTTTTATGTCGAAGGATCTAGATGAGGAAAAGTGGAAACTCTTTTTAGAAGAACAAAATGTTTTGTATGAGGATATAGTAAGGGTGAATTTTTGATGAATGAAAAAATATATTGTAAGAATGGTGGATGTAGTGCTAAATTGGGCGCAAAGAAATTGAGTCATATTCTAGAAAAAATTGATTCTTATAAAGACAGTAATGTTTTGGTTGGATTTGATTCAAGGGATGATGCGGCAGTTTATCAAATCGATGAGAATCATGCGTTTGTATCTACTTTGGATTTCTTTCCACCTATGGTAGAAGATCCATATTTGTATGGTCAGATTGCAGCAACAAATGCACTCAGTGATATTTATGCGATGAATGGTACGCCTAAAACAGCTTTAAATATTGTGTGTTTTCCAGACAATGAGGATTTGAATATTTTAGGTAAAATCATTGAAGGAGGAAATTCTAAGCTGGTTGAAGCTGAGTGTGCACTAGCTGGAGGGCATTCCATTCGTGATGATTCAATTAAATATGGTTTGAGTGTAACTGGTTTGGTAAATCCAAAAGACGTAAAGAAAAATAATGGCACACAATGTGGGGATGTCTTGATTTTGACGAAGCCTTTAGGTGTTGGTTTGACTTTAAATGCGTTGCGTATGAATGATTGTTCTAAAGAAATGCAGGAAAGAGTCTTTAAAAGTATGACTACATTAAACAAGTATGCTTGTGATGTTTTAAAAAAATATGATGTGCATGCTCTAACCGATGTAACGGGTTTTGGCTTGTTGGTGCATTTAAATGAGATGTTAGACGAAAAAAATAGTGCAGTGATTTATAAGGATTCGATTCCATATTTTGATGACTGTCAAAAGTATGTCGAAGAATTTTATTTAAGTGGGGCTGCCCAGACCAATCGCAATAGTGTAGAGGGTAAGATTAGTTTTGATTGTGATTTCTTTACAGAAGAAATCTTGTTTGACCCACAAACGAGTGGTGGCTTATTAGCTAGTGTATCTAAAGCGGATTTAGAAATGCTAGAGAAAGATTTTAAGGAAAATAATCTTGAATTGTATGTTGTGGGTGAAGTCATTGAGAAAAATGAATATAATGTATATGTAAGAGGTAGGAAGATATGAAAACTTTAGATTGTAGAGGCTTAGAGTGTCCACTTCCAGTTGTAAAGACAAAGGAAGCTTTAAAAGAAGAAAATGTAGTTTCAACAATTGTGGATAATGAGATTGCGGTTGAAAACTTAACGAAGTTTGCGAAAGTAAAGAATTATACGGTAAATTCTAAAAAAGAGGGTAAGGATTATATTGTTGAAATTTCAAAGGGTGATGAAGAAGCAGATTTTGAAGTGGAATACACATATGCGGACTGCAGCTTGGCTAAGCCTAAAATGGTTGTTGTGTGCGCAAGTAATGTGATGGGTTCAGATCCGGATTTAGGTGCGATTTTAATGAAATCATTTATTTTCTCTTTGACAAAACAAGATGTTTTGCCAGATGAAATGATTTTCTATAATGAGGGTGTAAAAATCACAACGACAAAGAGTGAAACTTTAGAAGATTTAAAATATTTAGCGGATAATGGAGTAGAAATTGTAAGTTGTGGAACTTGCTTGGATTTCTTCCATTTAAAAGAAGAACTTCAGGTTGGTTCAGTCACAAATATGTATGATATTGTAGAAAGAATGGAGAAGGCTGATAAAATTATCAAGCCATAAGGATTATGAATAAATGTGTTATTGTGCGTGGTGGAGGAGACATAGCGACAGGGACAATATATAAACTTGTAAAAAGTGGATTTCAAGTATTGGTGCTAGAAGTTGAAAAACCAAGCGCAATACGAAGAAATGTTGCCTTTTGTCAGGCTGTGTATGAAGGAAAATTTACGGTTGAAGATATGACGTGTGTTTTAGTTTCAACGATAGAAGAAGCTAAAGCAGTGATGGCTAAAAATCAAGTCGCAATGATGGTAGATCCAAATGGTGAAATGATTTCTAAAATAGAACATATTGCCTTGGTGGATGCGATTCTTGCCAAGAAGAATTTAGGTACGACAATAGATATGGCACCTATCACAATTGGTTTAGGCCCTGGTTTTTGTGCAGGCAAAGATGTGCATGTGGTTGTGGAAACGATGCGTGGACATAATCTAGGAAGACTGATCTACCAGGGACATGCTTTGCCAAATACGGGTGTTCCTGGAAATATTAAGGGATATTCTAAAGAAAGAGTGATTCATTCTCCTTGTGCAGGTGTTTGTCACAATGTCAAAAAGATTACAGATATCGTTGAAAAAGGAGAAATTATTGCGTATATCGATAAAACACCAGTGTATGCGAGCATGTCAGGCTTACTTAGAGGATTGATTCAGGATGGATACAATGTAACATCTGGATTTAAAATGGCAGATATTGATCCTAGAGTGGATGAATATCAGAATTGTTTTACAATTTCTGACAAGGCACGTTGTATTGGTGGAGGTGTTTTGGAGGCGATACTGCATGGTTTATCTTGATCAGGCTGCGACTAGCTTTCCAAAACTAGATGTAGTCAAACAAGCGGTAATGGATGCATTAGGTGTGGCAGGCAATGCGAATCGTAGTTCAAATATGGATTCTTCACGTTTGATTTTTGCGGCAAGAAGAAATATTGCACAGTTTTTTGGACTCTCTGATTTTCACCGTGTTATTTTAAATGGTGGAAATACCGAGAGTTTAAATACTTGCATTAAAGGAATCTTAAAAGAAAATGATCATGTGATCACTACGTATGCGGAGCACAATAGTGTGCTTCGTCCTTTATACGAGTTAGAAGAAAAGGGAATAATCACATTAACGATATGTGCTCCTTATTTAGAGGATATTAAATGCCATATTCAAAAAAATACTCGAATGGTTATCGTGACACACAGTTCAAATGTGACAGGTGAAATTTTTGATGTGAATTCCATTGGAAAGTATTGTAAAGAATGTGGCATTCTTTTTATGGTGGATGCGGCTCAAAGTGCAGGTCATATACCAGTATCTATGGAAAATATTGATGTTTTATGTTTTAGTGGCCATAAAGGTCTATTAGGGATTGGTGGTATTGGTGGTTTTTGCGTAAAGGACATTGAAGTAAAGCCATTGATTTCTGGTGGAACGGGCATAGATTCTTTTAATCCACAAATGCCAGAGGCGTATCCAGAACATTTAGAGGCGGGAACACAGAATCTTGCAGGAATTGCAGCTTTAAATGCAGGGGTTCAATATGTTTTATCACATCAAAAAGCGATTGTGGAAAAGGAACACTTTTTACTTCAAAAATTATATGAAGGTTTAACAGGGGATGTAGAGTTTTATTCATCTTTAGAAAATTCTACGCCTATTGTGGCTTTGAATATTCCAGGTAAAGATAGTGCTTATGTGAGCGACTTATTGAATTATAAGTATGGTATTGTGACACGTTGTGGAGCGCATTGTGCTCCATTAATGCATAAACATTTAAAAACAGAAGAACAGGGAATTGTACGCTTATCTGTATCTTTTCAAAATACAATAGAAGATGTGGATTTTGTGGTGCGTGCAATTCAGGAGATTTCAAATGATCATTAGTGTAATTGGTTCAGGTGGAAAAACAACGTATATCCGTGAGTTAAAAGATAAATATGTTTCTATGAATAAAACCGTTTTAATGTGTACAACGACGCATATGTTGATTGAAGAAGATACATTGGTAGATCCTGGTTATGATGAAATAATGCATAGAATTGAAACATATGGATATTGTCATGCGGGAAATCGGTGTGGTGACTTGAAAATTGAGGCGTTAGATGAAGAGTTGTTTAATCAATTAAAACAAGTGGTGGATGTGATACTGATTGAGGCAGATGGTTCTAAGCATTTACCTTTAAAATATCCAAACGTGAATGAACCAGTTCTTGATTCAGATACGGATGAGGTTGTGTTGATTTCAAATCTAAATGGATTAAATCAACCAGTAAAAGATGTGGTACATCGTTATGAACCTGCAAATTTAGATCCGAATGAACTTGTAACACCTAGAATTATGCAAAATTTAATATGTGCTTATTTAAAGAAACTAAATAAACCTGTAAAGATTCATGTGAACGGGGCCATGGATTTGTATACGCGTTGTGTAAGAGTTTTATTAGAAGAAAATGTCGATGTGAATATAATCCAAAAGGAATGGTTTAATATGCAGCCTAAGCTTGTGATTTTAGGCTGTGGACATGTCAGTCAATATTTAGCTAAAATGGCTAGTATATTAGAGTTGTATACGATTGTGGTTGACAATCGTAAAGAATTTGCGAATCGGGAATGTTTTCCAACCGCAAATGAAATTCATTGTATCGATTATGATCAAATGGATTCTGTATTGCCAGATGAAGAGAATGCTTGTTATGTGATAGTGACAAGAGGACATAAAGATGATCGTCTTTGTCTAGAAAAGACGATTCGTAAACCTCATTTATATTTGGGTATGATTGGAAGCAAGGGAAAAGTAAAAAAGACTTTTGATACTTTGATTGAAGAAGGATATTCTAAGGAAGAAGTATCGAATGTGCATGCTCCAATTGGCTTAGATATTAAGGCACAGACGCCTGCTGAGATATCAATCAGTATTTTAGCGGAGCTTATTGAAATAAAAAACGCAAAGTTTAGTTCGAGTGTTTCGAAAGAATTATTAGAATCCAATGTTCATGGAACTTTATGTATCATTATTGATAAAAAGGGGTCAGCACCAAGGGGGGTCGGCAGTATGATGTTAGTGTATAAAGATGGAGTCATTGATACGATTGGCGGAGGAAAAGTCGAATATCAGGCTATTTTAGATGCCAAAGAATGTAAAGAAGTTATGATCAAGGAATATGATTTATCCAATGCAGAAAGCGCAACATTAGGCATGATTTGTGGTGGATATAATAAAGTCTTGTTTATACCGGTATAGAGGAGGGATTGGATTTGAAGAGAAGAAGACGAGTAAGAAAGTCAGCGGTTTTTGTGATTTTTGTATTACTTTTGATTATTGCGTTGTTGATTTCGATAATCGCAAAAAAAGTTAGTGATAATCAGGTAAGTGAACCTAAACAAGAAAAGACAACAGAAACAAAAAAAGAGAATAAGAAGAAACAAACAAATTTACCAAAGGTGAAAAAAATAGATCAAAGTGGTGACCCATATGAGAATAAAGTAACAGTTTCGGATTTAGATTCAATCTATATTCTTGTGAATAAGTATTCAGGATTACCAGAAGATTATGAACCAAGTGATTTAGTTCAGGTACCTTCGAGTGGTGAAAATGAGAATGTGCGCATGCGAAAAGAAGCGGCAGAGGCATTTGAAAAGTTGATCGAGGCGGCATCAAACGAGGGATTTATTTTGAATGCTTGTTCAGCTTATCGTTCTTATGCATACCAAACAGATTTATTTAATAATGGAGCTGCAAGCTACGGCGAAGAATATGCGGATCGTTATTGGACAAGACCAGGGTTTAGTGAACATCAGTCTGGTTTAGCAGTTGATATTCGTATGGACAATGATTGTAGTGATTTAGATGCCGTTCGATATAATTCGCACTATAATTGGTTGTTAGAAAATATGCATACATATGGCTTTATTTTGCGTTATCCTGATGATAAGGAAGACAAAACAAAAATTGCACCTGAAAGCTGGCACTTGCGTTATGTGGGTGTAGATTTGGCAACGTATTTGTATGAGAATAACTTAACTTTAGATGAATATTATGGAGCTTAGGCAATCGTTGGATTGCCTTTTTTGATTTATCAAATGATGTGTTGTATACTAAAAATAACATATATAAAGGATTAAACTATGAATATAGATAAAAAGATAATAATGGGTGTAAGAAATAAGGATGCGGATGCGAAGAAAGAGCTTATTTCATTGACTCGAAATCATTTGGTACAAACAATTTATAAGCGTTATATTGGCTTAGAGGAAAAAGAAATCAATGACATCTTACAGGCAACGTATACATACGCATTTATGAATATGGATAAATTGAGTGATGATAAGAATTTTTTGAAGTGGATCACGGTTTTGTTGAATAAACAATTGCGTGAGTATATGCAGGCTAAAGAACATACAGGTGTAACTACGGCTTTACGCGGCTTGCCTAAATATCGACAATTGGATGTGGATGATTGTTTAAATGAGATGCCAGAAAATCAAAAGACAGTGACAATCATGCATTGTCTAGGAAAATTGAAAGAGAAGGATATCGCAAATCGTTTAAAGATGAGTGAAGAGGGAGTGGCTCGTTTGTTGAAGAGTGGTAAACAAAAAGTAAAGGATGTATTAGATAAGAAGTGACAATGATATTTATTATTGTCCTTTTTTTTGATTTCGCATAAAATGTAAGCATATGAAAAGAGAAACAAAAAGAGTATTGATACTATCACTTAAAATAGGCGTAGGAAGTGCCATCGCAATTATATTAGCCTACTTTTTTAAGTTGGATAATCCAACAAGTGCTGGAACGATTGCACTATTGTCTTTGTTGACGACAAAGTGGGGGACGGTGAAGCTTGTTCTTAGAAGAATTTCCACATTCTTTGTGACAATTCTATTCTGTTTTATTTTCTTTGAACTTATTCCAAGCCATTGGATAGCCTTTGGACTTGTGATTGCGTGCTTAGTTGGGTATAGTGAGAAAATGAAATGTCAGAATACTTTAAGTGTAAATGCGATGATTGCCGTGCATTACTTGAGTTATTTGGATTTTAGTCTTCACTTCATGATGAATGAGTTTTATTTGATTTTAATTGGTGCCATTATCGCATTCTTATTGAATTTGGTTCATGATTATAGTGGAGAAGAAGAGTATTTGAATTCTTGTATGATTTATATGGAGGACAAGATTCAGAGCTTGATGTATCAAATTGTTTATTATATTCAAAGTGAGGAAAGAAATACAACAATTTGGAAAGAATTAGAGGATATTAAAGAGCAAGCTGAAAAATATATTCATATTGCGATGGAATATCAGGATAATACGTTTACGAATTTGCCAGATTATTATATTCGTTATTTTGAGATGCGTGCTTTACAGTGCGATATTCTGCATATGCTGCATTATAAAATTCGAAAGATTCGTGAAATGCCAAAAGAGGCGCATGAATTGGCGAATTATATTGAATATTTAATTCCGTTTATTCATGAAAAAAATGATCCTCAGCCTCAAATTAGTTCGCTTCATAAAATGTTGAAAGACAAACAGAGTGAGGCTCTTCCTGAAAGTCGAATTGAATTTGAATCAAAGGCGATGCTTCTACATATTTATATGGATTTAGAAGAGTTTTTATACACAAAGAAGAAGTTTATTGATCAAACGACAGAGGAACAGAAAAAATTGTATTGGAGATGATTTAGATGAAATCAATTGTTATTGTTACTATTGGTTCTGTTATAGTTTCTATTGGAATCTATAAAGGAATTCGTAAAGTATTATATAAAAAGGATGTCACAAATAAGGCAAGTTTTGCCAGATTAATAAAATATGTTTTGGTTTTTATTAATGGAATGATTTTTCTTGGACAATTTGAACAGACCAAACCTATTATGTCCTATCTTGCTGCATCCAGTGGAGTGGTTGCCTTAGTTTTAGGTGTTGCTGCTAAAGATGCCTTTGGAAATCTATGTAGTGGTTTAATGATTTTAACATTTAAACCATTTGTCGAGGGCGATTTAATTAAAGTCAATCAAGGTGAATTGATTGGGTATGTTGAAAGTATTCGTTTTCGTCATACGATCATTCGTACGTATGAAAGTAATCGTATTATTGTGCCAAACTCAACATTGAATTCGGCTACGATTGAAAATGCATTTTTTCAGGATGCGCGAAAGAATAACTATTTAGAAATTGAGGTTTCTTATGGAACGAATATTGATTTGGCGATAGATATTTTAAAGAGTTTAGTTGAAAAGACAATGGGAGAATATGATATTGAAAGTGAAACTCCAATTGAAGTAAAAGTAATCAATTTTTCTACAACCGGCATTGATCTACGTGTTGTTGTTCCAAGTAAGACAAGTCTAGATGGTTTTGATATGCTTGCAAAGATTCGTTATGAACTTGTTAAAGAGTATGAAAAAGCCAATATTCATTTTGGAAATTATTCAGTAGAGGTAAGTCAATCATGATAAAAGTATATACAGAAGTATTGGGATTTAATAATTTAATGTATCGATACATGAGTTTACCTAACTCATTATCTTTAGCGGATTTAGCTTACTATACATTAGCGTCTTATTTGTCTGAAGAATATGCGGACTTTGTGATTGAAGTGAATGGTATCCCTTTTGTATGCCCAAATTGTGAGGATGAACAATTTAATAAGTTACCTTGTGCTTCATCAATCCAGCCTGATTTCAAAGAGGGAGATACATTTAAGATGGTTTATGATTTAGAAGAGCCTTTTGAGATTGAAATTCAAGTTGAAAAAGTGGATGATATAGAAGAAGGTGCGAATGTGATCAATGGTCGTGGCTTTGCGATATGGGATGGTTTTAAAGAGTTTCAGGATTATTATTATCAGTCCATGGAATTGTTTAAAGAATATGTCGAAGCCAATGAGATGAGTCTTTCGGATTTTCCAGTAGATGAAGATTTAGATATCGTTGAATTGAATAAGGTGTTGGAATATAACTTTGAAGAATTAAAAGATGTGTATGAGGGTGAGTAGATGAAAGTATATGAAATGAGTTTTCGTGACATGGATCAGAAAATGGTGGAAATCCATGGCATGAAAATGGTTAAGCTTTTAGAGAAGATGGGGTTAAAGCTAGATAATCTATATGGTGCATTAATGTATGGTTATATCGATCATAATGCGGGTTTTATTTTTGAAATCGTAGCTTTGGAAACAAAGAAACGCAATATTGAATATCGCATTGTACCGATTGGTGTATCGTGCAAGATTCCTCGTTTTGATGTGCAGGAAATGGATATTCAAATCTTGGATAATGTAAATGTGGAATTGTTCCAGGATAAGATTGATATGGTTGAAAAGGCCACAGAAGTTTCTAAGGAATTAGAAGAACTTCGTTTATATAAAGAGTTGGATCCATCAAGACATTTAGAGTATCCAGATGATATCATGGTTTATTTTCTAGATGAAGGAAAAGATGTAGAGGCATGTTGGGTTCGTCTGGAAGGAATACAAGATGGAAAGATGTATGGAACAGTATTAACGGCTTTACATCAGAATTTTGGCGTAAAAGAAAAGGATACAATTTATTTTGGTATGACAGAAATGGAAGATCACAAATTGGCGTGTGTATGGGTGAAAGAAGATGAATAAAGAGGATTCATTATATTCGATTTATGTACAAATATTAAAAGAAGAATTAGTGATGGCTATGGGTTGTACAGAGCCTATTGCGATTAGTTATGCGTGTGCTAAGGCAACGCAAGTGCTAGATCATTTACCAGATCGTATTGTTGTTAAGGCAAGTGGCAGTATTATAAAAAATGTTAAGAGTGTGATTGTACCTCATACAAATGGCTTAAAAGGGATTGAAGTTGCAGCTGCTGCAGGAGCTCTATATGGGGATGCCGACGCAAAACTAGAAGTGCTTTCTAGTGCAACACGTGAACAAATTGAAGAATTGCCTGAATATGTTCAAAATACAAATATTACCGTGCAGCACATTGAACAAGGGCATGTATTCGATTTAGAAATCCATGTGTATTATGAACAAGAACACGCCAGTGTTCGTATTGTAGATACGCATACGAATATTGTACAAATTGAAAAAAACTGGCAAGTTATTTTTGAAGATAAGACGACGAGTTTAGAACTTAAAGCCGATCACAGTGCTTTGATTATGAAACAGATTTGGGATTTTTCACAAACTGTGGATATTGAGGATGTAAAAGAAATACTAGATCGTCAAATCGCTTGTAACATGGCCATCGCAAATGAGGGGATTCATAATTCGTATGGTGCAAACATTGGTCATGTGATCTTGAATATGGATTCAGATTGTGTAAAGACAAGGGCCAAAGCTTATGCGGCGGCTGGATCCGACGCAAGAATGAATGGGTGTGAACTTCCAGTTGTGATCAATTCAGGAAGTGGAAATCAGGGGATTACTTGTTGTGTGCCTGTTGTTGTGTATGCCAAAGAATTAGATTGTACGCAAAAACAATTGTATCGTGCTTTGGTTTTATCCAACTTAACAGCTATTTACATTAAAACAGGTATTGGTACTTTATCGGCATTTTGTGGTGCTGTTAGTTCTGGAGCTGCTGCGGGTGCTGGTATTGCCTATTTACATAATGGAACCTATAAAGAAATTCAGCATACGATTGTCAACGCATTAGCCATCCTTTCGGGTACGATTTGTGATGGGGCTAAGGCTAGTTGTGCAGCTAAGATTGCTTCTAGTGTAGATGCTGGTATTATGGGGTACTATATGTATAAAAATAAGCAACAATTCTATGCAGGCGATGGAATCGTTGCTCATAGTGTGGATGAAACAATTCAAAATATTGGAACACTTGGTTCTCAAGGAATGCTTCAAACGAATGATAAAATTATTGAGATGATGATTTCTTGCGATTAAAAGTAGATAAGCGAATGATTAACTGTGGTTCATATTCCATATGGACGATACGTTTTCGTTCGCTTTTTGTTTGTTCTAAAAGAATATCAACGGCTTCTTTTCCTTTTTCACAAGCACCGTGGTCTACCGTGGTCAATTGTATTTGAGGAAAATCGGCTTCAGGAATATTGTCAAATCCGGCTACACTTGTTTTAATGTTGTGATCTTTTAAACAGGCTACGATGCCTAAGGCTGTCATGTCATTATTTCCAATATAGGCATCGTATTTATCACTTAAGATTTGTTTCGTTAAACGATACCCATTTTCGTATTCTCTTTTTTCGATGGGGTATAATTCAAATTGTTTAGACGAGTTAAAAAATACTTGTGTATTTGACAAGACACTTTTAACTCCTTCATATCTTTCGTTTCGCCCAATTTCCGTTGTATCTAATGGACTTGATATATACGCAATCTTTTTGTGTCCTAACTGTTTTAAATGGGTACCTAATAATTTACCACATTTAAAACTGTTGAGTTCGATGGAATCACAATCAAGTTTTTTTGGTTTATCCCCGATAATAATGCACGGTATTTGTTTGGAAAGTGTATTCCATTCATCAACAAATTTTGGGGGATATAGAAGAATGATTCCACATGGTTTTAATAGTTTTAAGTTGGAAAGGGCGTGCTTTTCAAGATCATCTTTTCGCAATGTAGAAATAGTAAAGATTTGTGTTTTTGTCTTACTCGCCTGTTCAATGATACTTGAAACAACCATAGAATAATACGAATTGGATAAGTTGGAACAAATCACGACAATCGTATTTTTTGCGTTTGAATACCTTTTTTTAACTTCTGGCTTTTTATATCCCATTTGTTTGGCTGTCTTTTTGACGAGATTTACTGTTTCTTCTTTGAAAGATACATTCTTATTCTCACTTAGAATCATAGATACAGTGGATTGCGATACATTTGTGGCTTGGGCAATATCGCGTGTAGTTACTTTATTTCTTTTTCCCATAATAAACCTCTTTTGATTTATTTTGATTAATAAATCGATTACTAATCAAATCATTAATCGATATCTATTTTTATCTTACACCATTTTATTTGATTGTCTAGCTATTAATCAATATTTTGATTAATAAAATGGACTTTTTTACACATTTGAAATGAAATATAAATAAGCGTATCGTAACTTTGAAAGAGGTGCGAACTATGTACGATTGTATAATAATTGGAGCGGGTATCAGTGGATGCTCTTTAGCTTTTGAATTGAGTAAATATAGTGGAAAAGTATTGTGGTTAGAAAAAAATAATGATGTGGCCGATGAAACAACTAAGGCCAATAGTGCAATTATTCATGCGGGCTATGATCCAGAGCCAAATACTTTGATGGCAAAATATAATATTTGGGGTAATAAAATTATTCCTTCTTTATGTAAAGATTTAGATGTTCCATGTAAGAATATTGGTTCTTTGGTTGTTGGATTTAGTGAAGAGGATGATAGGACCATTGAAATGTTATATAAGCGTGGTGTACAAAATGGTGTTGAAAATCAGCGTATTATTAAACAGCCTGAGCTATCTGTTATGGAACCCAATTTAAATTCAGACTGTACAAGCGCTTTATATGCGCCAAGTGCATGTATTATCAATCCTTGGCAGTTTGCGATCGCATTAAGTGAAGTGGCAATTCAAAATGGTGTAGAGCTTCGTTTGAATGAAGAGGTTACGAGTATAAAAAAAGATGGAGATATCTTTATTGTGAATGATACATACAAAGCTCCATTGGTTGTAAATTGTGCGGGTGTTATGTGTGATCATGTAACTGGACTTATTAAGAAACCAGATTATAAGATTACGCCAAACAAAGGAGAATATTATTTATTAGATAAGTCACAAGGAAACATGGTTCATCATGTTATTTTCCAATGCCCTACAAAGATTGGTAAGGGTGTATTGGTAGCTCCTACAGTAGATGGAAACTTAATTGTGGGTCCTACAAGTACAAATACGGATGCGGATGATTATTCGACAACGTCTGCAGGATTAAAAATAATTCGTGAAAATGCGGTTAAATCCGTACCGAATATGAAGCTTCAAGAAAATATTCGTACGTTTGCGGGATTGCGTGCAAGAAGTGATACAAAAGATTTTATTATTGGCGAAGATAAAGATATACATAATTTCTTCTTGATTGCCGGAATGGCAAGTCCAGGCTTAAGTAGTGCGAGTGCAATCGCATTAGACATTGTGAGAATGATGCAGGAAAAAGACTATTTCTTAAATTTAAAAAAGAATTATGTTTCTACAAGAAAAGTAGTTCGTTTTAAAGAAATGTCACATGAACAAAGAAAAGAATATATTGAAAAACATCCTGAGTATGGTCGTATTATTTGTCGTTGTGAAACCATTAGTGAGGGAGAGATCCTTGATGCGATTCGTCGAAGTCCCAAACCAGTTAGTTTAGATGGAATCAAACGTCGATGTAATGCTGGCATGGGAAGATGTCAGTCAGGATTCTGTGGACCTAGAGTCCAGGAAATTCTAGCTAATGAGTTGGGTGTTAGTCAGTTAGATATTGTTTTGGATAAGAACGGTTCTTATATTTTGTGTGGAAGAACAAAGGAGAATGGTGATGAATAATAGGTATGATGTAGTAGTCATCGGTGGTGGCCCTGCTGGTCTTGCCAGTGCAATCGCCGCAAGACAAAATGGTGCCAAGTCCGTTTTGATTATTGAGCGTGATAAGGAACTTGGTGGGATTTTAAATCAGTGTATTCATAACGGTTTTGGCTTACACCACTTTAAAGAGGAATTAACAGGTCCTGAATATGCAGGAAAGTATATTGATGAAGTTGATAAAACAGATATTGATATCTTATTGGATACAATGGTAATTGAGATTACGCCAGATAAAATGGTGTATTGTTCAAGTAGTATTCATGGATATTTAATGATACAGGCTAAATCTATTATTTTAAATATGGGTTGTCGTGAAAGAACACGTGGTGCAATTGCGATTCCAGGAACTAGAGCTTCTGGTGTGTTTACGGCAGGTGCAGCTCAGCGATATGTAAATATTGAAGGGTATATGCCAGGTAAAAGAGTTGTGATTTTGGGTAGTGGTGACATTGGTTTAATTATGGCGCGAAGAATGACTTTGGAGGGCGCAAAAGTTTTAGCTGTTGTTGAGGTTATGCCGTACTCAAATGGTTTGAATCGTAATATTGTTCAGTGTCTACATGATTATGATATTCCATTGTATTTAAGTCATACAATTACGGATATTGTGGGTAAGTCTAGAGTGGAAAAGGTTGTTGTTTCTAAGGTGGATGAAAATAGAAATCCAATCGAAGGAACAGAAATGGAATTTGATTGTGACTGCGTATTGTTGTCTGTTGGATTGATTCCAGAAAATGAGTTGTCAAATGATTTAGGGATTGAAATGGATTCTAGAACACATGGCCCTATTGTTTATGAAAATATGGAGACTTCTATGGAAGGGGTATTCGCATCAGGTAATGTTGTGCATGTGCATGATTTAGTGGATTTTGTAAGTTTGGAAAGTGAAACGGCTGGAATGGGTGCTGGTCGATATGTTTCAAATGGCGAAGTATCTAAGGATCGTTTCGTAAGGACGATAAATGGAGATAATATTTCGTATGTAGTTCCTCAATATATTCGTAAGGATAATGTAGAAAAGAGTGTTGAGCTTTCTTTCCGTGTAAGAAGACCAACGCAACAGGTAAATATTGTCGTGAAGGATGGGGATACAATCATTGCGAAATTTAAAAAGGAACATGTGATTCCAAGTGAAATGGAGAAGATATCAATTCCTAAAATATTGCTTGAAAAGGCAGATAAAGAATTGGTTGTATCTATTGAGGAGGATGCGTAATGAGAGAGTTAATTTGTATAACATGTCCTAAGGGTTGCCATTTAAAGGTTGATGAAGAAAATGATTATAAAGTAACTGGAAATGGTTGTCCTAGAGGTGCAATCTATGGAAAGAAAGAGTGTACGCATCCAACTCGTGTTGTGACAAGTACTGTGAAAATTGTGGGTGCTGAGATTGAAAGATTGAGCGTGAAAACCAACGGGGATATTCCAAAGGAAAAGATTTTTGATGTTATGAAGGAATTGAACCGTGTGGTTGTGAAGGCACCTGTGCATCGTGAAGATGTAATTGTTTCTGATATTTGTGGTACGGGTGTTGATTTAGTTGCGACGAAAGACTTATAATATTGTTGTTAAAAAAGGGGAGATTTTAGGCTAAGAGTAGGTTTGTCCTAGACCCTATAACCTGATTTGGATAATACCAACGTAGGGAATATATCTTTTTGATAGTGAGCTGCAGATTGGTTTTCTGCAGCTTTTTTTTCTTGGTGGAGAGAATATGAATTATTCAATTTTTGATGTGGATGGAACAATACTGGATTCAATGGAAGTATGGAATACTTTGGCAAGTCAATATGTTCAAAGTTTGGGAATGGTTCCCGAAAAAAATCTTGATGAAATTGTTTCAGATATGAGTTTAGAACAGAGCGCAACATACTTGAAGAATCATTATAAAATCAGTAAACAAGAAGAACGAATCATTTCTGAGGTATTGAATTTTATATCAGATTTTTATGAGTATGAAGTGAACCTTATGCCTGGGTTTAAAGAGTTTATTTCACATTATGATTCGATTAATGTGATTGGTACAAGTTGTGATGAAGAGCTTGTAAAAATTGCGTTGAATAGACTGGGTGTGTTGAATTATTTTGAAGATATTATAACTTGTTCAAAGGTGAATAAGTCAAAAGATGATCCGGATTTTTATTTGGCATGTGCACAAGTTTTAAACCAAAGACCAGAAGATATAATTGTGTTTGAGGATGCAGATTATTGTATAGATGTGGCGAAAAAAGTCGGATTTAAAGTGATTAAAATAAAAGATTGGAGAGATTTAAATGAAAAGTGCATTAACGATTGCGGGAAGTGATTCGAGTGGGGGAGCAGGCATTCAGGCAGACATTAAAACCATGTGTGCTAACCATGTGTTCGCAACAAGTGCAATCACGGCATTAACAGCGCAAAACACATTGGGAGTAACGGGTATTATGGATGTAACACCTGAATTTTTGGGTGAACAGCTAGATGCGGTATTTACAGATATTTATCCGGATGCGGTAAAGATTGGGATGGTATCAAGTTCTAGTTTGATTGAGATGATCGCAAAGAAACTAAAGGAATATAAGGCAGAAAATATTGTCGTTGATCCTGTGATGGTTGCGACAAGTGGTGCTAGATTGATTAGTGAGGATGCGATTGAAACATTGAAAAAAGAATTGTTGCCTTTAGCTACTTTGATTACTCCAAATATTCCGGAAGCAGAAGTGCTTTCTGAAATGGAAATTACGGATGAGGCTAGTATGGTTGAAGCGGCAAAAAAAATCAGTGAAAATTTTGGGTGCGCTACTTTAGTTAAGGGTGGTCATCAAATCAATGATGCGAATGATTTATTGTATAGAAACAATTCATATGCTTGGTTTAAAGGGAAACGTATCAATAATTCAAATACACATGGTACGGGCTGTACTTTGTCGAGCGCAATTGCATCAAATCTTGCGAAGGGATATGATTTAGATACTTCGGTAAAACGAGCAAAAGACTATATTTCTGGGGCATTAGGAGCAATGCTTGATTTGGGCAAAGGCTCAGGTCCGATGGATCATTCGTTTGCGATAGACAATGAATATACAACAGAATATGAAGGATAATAAGAAAACCATTCTAGTGTTGGCGTCTAGAATGGTTTCTTTTTGTTTATTATTATTTTTTTTAGGAGAGAGATATGAATATTGGTTTATTTC